>JASHUK010000072.1 GCA_030040055.1 Nitrososphaerales archaeon
GCCTGCTTCACGAGGACCCCCCGGCTGACGAAGTAGACCACCAGCAGGAACCCTATCGGTGACAGCATGGTGTTGATCAGCACCACCGGGTAGTTCATCATGGCGTAGACGGAGTTCACCAGGACAGAAGCGAGGACCTGCCTCATCCAGCCCTTCATGACGGGTCCCCCTCGAACTCCGACTGGACGAGGTGGAAGAATACGTCGTCCAGGGATATGCGGTTGACCGAGAACTTGGTCCCGGCGTCCAGCAGCTTCTTCGAGAGCTCGTAGGCCTGCGCCTCGCCGGTCAGGACCTGGGTCTGCCCGTCCCTGCCGGTCGTCACCATGCCGTCCCCGACGTCGGGGACACTGGACCCCGGCTGGACGCGCACGCTGTACTGGTACTTCACGAGGCCCCTCAGGTAGTCGAGGGAGCCGATCCCGACCAGCCTCCCCTTGTCGAGTATCCCTATCACGTCGGCGAGCTTCTCCGCCTCCTCCAGGTAGTGCGTTGTCAGTATCAGGAAGCGGTCGGCGGCCATCTCGTGGAGCGAGGCCCACAGCTCCCTCCGGGATATCGGGTCGAGCCCCGTGGTCGGCTCGTCCAGGAAGGTCACCCTCGCGTCCGCCGCCAGGACGGCCGCGACCAGGACCTTCCTCCTCTGCCCTCCCGAGAGCTTGCGGTTGAGGACGTCCTGGAAGGGCGCCGCACCGGCCTTCCCAAGCGCTTCCGCGGCCCTTCTCTTCCCTTCTGCGCGCCCCACCCCCCTCCAGAGCAGGTACGAAGAGACCGTCTGCATCGGTGTCATCCACGGCACGGTCCTACCTTCCTGGGGGATCATCGCCACGAGCTCCCGGAGCCGCCCCGCGTCCTTCATCACGTCCAGGCCGTCGATGGAAGCAGTACCGGACGTGGGCTCGAGCTGCGTCCCGAGGATCCGGACCAGGGTCGTCTTCCCCGCCCCGTTCATCCCTATGAGGGCGAATATCCCGCGAGACGGGACCGAAAGCGTGACCGAGTCAAGGGCCAGCCTACTGCCCTTGCCTCCGTAGTCCTTGCTCAGCTTCTCGCAGCTGAGCTCACCCACCCCCAAAACCACCGACTCCGGGGGCGTGCAACTAGTTTAGCTTTTTTTCAGGTCGACCGGAGCCGCGTGTTCCGGTCAGAAGCTCCCTTCGACCATCGCTTCGTCGTGCGCCGCGGACGCCCTGGCGTTGTCGATGTCCTTCGACGTGAGCGTCTTGATGATCCTGCCGTCGCGCATGGAGTACGCCGAGTCGCACTCCGCGACGACCAAGGGGTCATGCGTCACCAGCAGCAGCGTGGTCCCCTTCTCCTTCCTGATCGACTTCAGGAGCTGCATCAGCTTCCTCGCGGACTTCGAGTCCAGGTCGCCGGTAGGCTCGTCTCCGATCATGACTGGCGGGTCGTTGGCGAGTGCCCTGGCTATCGCCACCCTCTGCTGCTCCCCTCCGCTCAGCTCGTCCGGGAAGTGCCCCGCCCTGTCTTCCATCCCGACCTTCCGCAGGAGGTCCAGCGCCACCTGGCGCCTCTCTTCCTTTCCGACCCCCGCGAGGCTCATGGGGAACTCGACGTTCTCGGCGGCCGTGAACGTCGGGATGAGGTTGTAGAACTGGAAGATGAACCCGACCTTGCGGAGCCTGTAGTCGTCTAGCCCCTTACCTCGCAGGCTCCCGAGGTCCACCCCGTCCACCGTGACCTTCCCCTCCGTGGGCTGGTCGAGGCCGCCCACCATGTTCATCAGCGTGGTCTTGCCTGACCCCGAGGGTCCGAGGATGGCCACCGTCCGCCCCTTCTGGACCTCCAGGTCCACGCCGTTCAGCGCGTGGACAGCGAGGCTGCCCCGCTTGTAGAACCTCTTGACCCCGTCGACCCTTATCAGCGCCTCAGACGTGCCTCAGCGCCTCCACCGGGTCCATCCTGGACGCCCGCCACGAGGGGTATATCCCCGCGACCCCCCCGACCAGCGCCCCCAGGGCGAAGCTGAGCGCCAGGTTGTGAAGGGTCAGCAAGGGGGTTATCGCCCCCGTGAAGAACCCTCCCGCCGCTCCTCCTGCCGAACTGGAGCCCCCAGAGAAGGCCGGCAGCACCAGGGTCACGGCCCCGCCTGCCACGAGCCCGACGACCCCGCCTATGACGCCTATCAGCAGGGCCTCGATGAGGAACCCCTGCATCACCCTGCGGCTGCTCGCGCCCATGGCCCGCATCGTCCCGATCTCCCTCGTCCTCTCTGAGATGGACATCATCATCGTGTTGATCACCCCGAACCCGCCCGCTATCAGAGCCACCACCCCGATCAGGGTGTAGAACGTGCTCAGCGTCCCGCTGAGGGCGGACGCGGTCCCGGTTATCCCTGAGGACGTGATCGTCCTGATGTCGGGCACTATGGAAGAGATCTCTGTCGACAGGAGACTCACCTCCGACGGCTCGTTTGCCTTCACGTAGATTTCGGTGACCTTCCCGGTCTCGTTGCCGAGGCCTTGGGCGTTTTGAAGCGACACGTACGCGGACCTGGTCCCG
>JASHUK010000073.1 GCA_030040055.1 Nitrososphaerales archaeon
CGGAGCTCCTCCCCCAGCGCCTTCCCAACCCCCCTCAGGGTCATGTCGTCGGGAGTGGGGCCAAGCCCTCCGACGACGACGAGGAAGTCGGGGCGGCGCGACAGGGCATCTCTGAGGCTTGAAGAGATCTCACCCAGGTCGTCGTCCACCGTCGAGACCCTCGCGAGCATGGACCCCATCCGGGCCAGTCTGTTCCCTATCCACTGAGAGTTCGTGTCGAGCGTCCTCCCGATGAGGAGCTCCTTGCCGACCGCGAGCATCTCGACCCTTACCACGGGCGCCGCCTTCTCGTAACAACGTTAAAACCGGTTTCGCCACTTCCCGGTCGAGATGCCGTCGAGGCGCGAATATCCGGACCATCCCCTGGTCGGCGCCGGGGCCCTTGTCCACGAGCAGGGCAGGGTCCTCCTCGTCCGGCGAAGGTTCCCCCCGAACGAGGGGCTGTGGGCAATTCCGGGCGGGCTCGTGGAGCTTGGAGAAACGGTGGAGGAGGCGGCTGTCAGGGAGGTGGGCGAGGAGACGGGCCTGAAGATCGCGCTAGAAAGGCTGCTGGACGTCTCGACGGAAGTGCACATTGACGACTCGGGGAGGCGGCGGTATCACTACGTGCTGGTAGACTACGTCGCCGCGAGGTTGGCGGGGGACGTCGTCCTGAACGGGGAGTCGTCGGAGTGGCGGTGGGCGGACGGCGACGAGTCCGAGGGGCTCGAGATGAACGAGGTCACGCGAAAAGCCGTCAGGAGGTACTTCTCAGAGTCCGACGATGCTGCGGCTCGGCCCGGACGTAGCTGAGGGCTTACTTCTCCTTGTCCCCGCTCAGCCACCACTCGAGGTAGTCCGACTGCTGCCGCGCCCGTTTGCGCCGCTCGTCGTCCACCGGCGTCCTCTGCTTGTACCTGATGTCCGAGAGTTGGTCCCTGGTCAGGAATGCCCCGCAGCTCTTGCACCCGAACCTCTTCATGGTCGCGTCGTAGAGCATGACTCCGCCGCACTCGGGGCACTGCTGGTCCATCTTTGACCCGTGCCGCCGCTCCCCCGCCTTAACTGTTGCTGTCGTCTTGCCGGACTGGACGTCGTCGGCGTCCCGGCTGGCCGTCGGGAATCGTCTCCGTTAAATAAGAAGGTGAGAGAGCGACTCCGAGCGAAGAGTGGCCGAGAAGCTGGTACTCCCGGGCCCAGCCTCTGAGGCGCTGGGGAAGGCTGTCGCAGAGAAGCTCGGGGCCTCCCTGCTCAAGGGTGAGTACAGGGTCTTCCCGGACGGCGAGTCCAAGTTCACCTGCGACGAGCAGGTCTCGGGGAAGAGCGTCTTCATCGTGCAGTCGACGTACCCGCCGGTCGACCAGCACATGTTCCAGCTGCTGCTCGCGGCGCACCGCCTGAGCCAGGAGGGCGCCAGGGTGGCGGCGGTGGTGCCTTACCTGGCCTACGCGAGGCAGGACAAGGAGTTCCTCCCCGGCGAGGGCGTGACGCTCGGGATGGTGGCGCACCTGATGCGGTCTGCGGGGATCAGGCGGCTCGTGACCGTCGACATACACTCTGCCGAGGGGCTCTCCCTGTTCTCGATCCCGGCCTACAGCGTCTCCGCCGTCCCCGCCCTCGTCAAATACGCCCAGAAGCACCTGAAGCTGGACAAGCCCGTCGTGATCTCTCCCGACCTGGGGGCCTCCAAGAGGACGGAGGCGTTCGCGAGGCTCTTCGAGGCCGAGTACTTGGTCCTGACGAAGAGCAGGGACAGGACGACAGGGGAGGTGAAGGTCAAGGACGCCAAGCTGGACGTGAAAGGGAGGCCGGTCGTGATATTCGACGACATAGTCAGCACCGGAGGGACGATGAGGGCGGCCGCCGAGATGGTCCTCAAGCAGGGGGCGGCGAGCGTCTCGGCCCTGTGCGTCCACGGGCTTTTCGTGGGTGACGCCCTGCAGAGGCTGGAGAAGGCCGGGGTCAGCACGGTCGTCGGCACCAACACGGTAGAGGGGGAGCGGGGGGTCGTCGACGTGTCGGAACCCATCGCCTCGCACCTCAGGACGATTGAAGAATAGGTCGCTGGTCCTGCTCTCGGGGGAGGAGGGGACAATCCCTCCCGCGGAGGCGAGGGCCCTCTTCCTGGCATACGACCCGGGCTCGAGGTTCCTGCAGCCCGAAGAGAGGGTGTTGCTGGTCGACTCTGCGGCGGACCCGTTTCTGGTCGCCTCAAGGATCGCGTTCGCGAGGAGGGTGGGCCGGCTCCTAGACGAGCCTGCGGAGGCGTCCGAGGCCGTCAGGGGGAGGAGGGTCAGGTACAGGGAGTTCTCGCTCCCGGGAAGGAGGGGCGGAGGGAGCGGGACGAGGACCCTTCCCGGCGTCGACGAGACGGTCGACCTCGCCAGCCCTGACTATGAGTTCACGTTCGTCGAGGGGGAGGGCAGCTACCTCGCCCTGACCGCCCCCCTGTCGATGAAGCAGGGGTGGTCGCGCAGGAGGCCGAGGCAGAGGGCCTTCTTCCATCCCTCCGCGATGTTCCCTAAGCTCGCGAGGGCCCTGGTCAACCTGTCGCGGTGCCGGGAGGGGGAGGTCTTCCTGGACCCGTTCACGGGGACGGGGAGCATCCCGATAGAGGCCGCCGTGGTCGGGGCGAGGGTGGTGGCCCTCGACCGGTCCAGAGTCATGGGCCGCGGAGCCCTGGCCAACATGAAGCGCCTCTCCCAGGACTGGCTCGGCGTGGTCAGGGGGGACGCGTTCACCGCCCCCCTCCGCCCGGTCGACGCCGTTGCGACCGACGTCCCGTACGGCAGAGCCTCGAGCACCGCCGGGATGGACCGCGATCAGGTCCTCTCCGCCACGGCCTCGTCCCTCCCCGGCCTCGTCAAGGCAGGGGGCATCGCGGTGGTGATGCATCCAAGCAGCTCGCCGCTGAATCCGGCCCCCGGGACGGAGACCGTCGAGGAGCACCGCATCTACGTTAATAGGAGCCTCACTCGGAAAATCACCGTGCTGAGGAGGACATAGATGGCGACCCTGACAGTCACCTTCCTCGGCACGAGCTCAGCCGCTCCGACCCGTGCCAGGGGGCTCCCCGCGATCGCCATCCAGAGGGAGGGGGAGACCCTCATCATGGACTGCGGCGAAGGCATCCAGCGGGGGATCCTGGCGAACGGGATAGGGCTCGGAAAGGAGATGGCGATACTAGTCACCCACCTGCACGGGGACCACGTCACCGGGCTCCTGGGCCTGCTGCAGACCATGAGCATGGCCCAGAGGAGCGCGCCGCTGAAGGTCGTCGCCCCGCCGAAGCTCAAGGAGTGGCTCAAGGTCACGTCGGAACTCCTTAACATCGGGCTGACCTTTCCGGTCGTCTTCGTCGAAGCGAAGCCGGGGAAGGTCCTCGAAACCAGGGGGCTGGTGGTGAGGGCGGCCAGGGCCACGCACTCGGTGGAGGCGTTCAGCTATCTCGTGTCGGAGAAGGACCGCCCGGGGGTCTTCCACCCGGAGCGGGCCAGGCGCCTCGGAGTCCCCGAAGGGAAGCTCTGGTCAAGGCTGCAGGGCGGAAGGTCCGTCGGCGTCGCAGGCAGGACGGTCTCCCCGCGGGACGTGACCGGTCCGCCTCGGCCGGGGAGGCGCATAGGCTACTCGGGCGACACGAGGCCATCGGCGAGGCTGACGAGGCTCTTCTCCGGGTGCGACCTGCTGATATTCGACTCGACCTTCTCCAAGAGGGACGCTGCGAGGGCGGCCGAGAGGAAGCACAGCACCTGCGTCGAGGCGGCGGAGGTGGCTTCGGCCGCGGGGGCGCGGAAGCTCGTCCTGACTCACTTCAGCGCGCGCTACACGTCGGTCGCCGCGCTCGTGCGGGAGGCGCGCTCGGTCTTCCCGAACACCGTGGCCGCGTCCGACGGGCTCACCCTGAAGGTCGACTACCCCTCGGCGTAGGACGTCATCCAGTCTATCACTTCCCCCAGCCTCGGGGAGACGACCGTAACGTAGAGCGGCCCGAGCGGAGACTCCTGGGGGTCTCGGCACAGGGACGCGACGCCTGCCGCCGCCGCCTGCCTGTTCAGCATGAGCCTGGTCGTGTCCCCTTCCCTCCTCTGCAGGAGGAGCCTCCTCGCCGCGCTCCTCACCCTGCGGTCCCTGAACTGGTCGCGCAACGTGACCAATACCTCCGTCCCCCTCCCTTCGACGGTCACTTTTCCACGGGCCTCCCTCAACGTCCCAGTCTGCCCCAGCACCCACGCGGCCGTGGCGGCGACCCTTGCGGGGTCTTCGGAAGGGGAGACCGACGCCTCGACCAGCGTGGTCACCGGGAGGTCAGGGACCAACTCTTCGTGCCCAGCCGTCGACGACGGAGCGCAGCTCTGCGGACAGAGACTCCGGGGTCGAGTGCTCGTTCGAGATCACCTCGTCGGCCAGAGCGATGGGCTCGGAGACGCCGACCTTCAGCTCTCTCCCGTCCCGCTCCAGGAACATCCCCCTGGTCAGAGGGTCGTCGCTCCTTCCCCTCTCCTTCAGCAGCCCGTACCTCCTATCGGGGGACGCGTGCACAGCCACCAGCAGGACCTTGGCGGACTTCCTGAACACGTCGACCTCCGCCATGGACCGGACCCCGTCCACGACGACCCTCTCTGCCCGCATCGCCCTTATCTTCTCGACGCAGAGTTCGGCGACCGCGGCCTCTCCCTTCTCTCTTCTGAGCGCCTTCATCACTTCCCCCGTGTTCTTCGCGTCCGGCTCGAGGCCCCGCCGTCTCGTCTCGTCCCTGATCACGTCGCCCATGACGACCCTGCTCCACCCTGAGTCGACGAGAGTCTTGGCGGCGGTCGACTTCCCGGCCCCCGGCATCCCCGTGATCGAGACTATCAGCAACTGGCCCCCGCCGGACGACTTGGGGTTATAAGCGAAGTCGCTCCGACCCGCGGGCAGAGCCTCATGCGCGCATTCGTCGCCCTCGAAGTCCCGGAGAGGGAGGTGATCGACTCGATCGTCGCCTTCCAGGGGGAGCTGGCCGCGACCGGGGCGGACCTGAAGCTCGTGGAAAGGGAGAACCTGCACTTCACTGTGAAGTTCCTAGGAGAGATCACCGAGGACCAGGCGAGGAGGGCCGACGGACTGCTGAAGGGCGTCTCGTCCCCCGCAGCTGAGGTCGAGGTGAAGGGGGCCGGGGCTTTCCCATCGGCCAGGAGGCCCAGCGTGGTGTGGGTGGGCGTGGGCAGAGAGGACGAGGCGAAGGTGTCCAAGATAGCCGGGGAAGTCATCTCGCGTCTGGCAGGAATAGGCGAGGCGGACGACCGCCCCTTCAGAGCCCACCTGACGGTAGGGAGGGTCAGAGGTCCGAGGAACGCCGGCCCCATGATTTCTATGATCGAGCGAGACGCAGGGAGGCCGTTCGGGAGGGCGAAGCTGACGACGCTGCGGCTGAAGTCGAGCGTCCTCTCATCTTCCGGCCCCACCTATTCCGACTTGGGGGTTTACGCCCTCCCTTGACCAGCGCGGAGCGGATCGTCGCTGCGGCGTCGCGCCTGGCGAGCCCGGGCGCTTCCGAGGCGTCCCGTCTGGACCGGCTGTCCCGCCGGGTCCTTGAGCGGGCCAGGGCAGCAGGCTCGAAGCACCCGGAAGTGAAGGGGGCGGCGCTCGGAGGGTCCTTCGCGAAGGGGACCTGGCTTCCCGGACGGGCTGACCTCGACGTCTTTGTGAGGATTGACCCGAAGACCCCCGAGGCCAGGTTCGAGGAGGTCGGGCTGGCCGTGGGGGCGGAGGCACTCCGGGGGTACCCGTTGGGGAAGAGGTTCGCGCAGCACCCGTACACCGAGGCGGAGGTCGAAGGCGTGAAGGTCAACGTGGTCCCCTGTTACGACGTGCAGAAGGGGCACTGGAAGAGCGCGGCCGACCGCTCGCTGTTCCATCTCCGCCTGGTGAAGGCCTTCCCGGAGGCGCAAAAGGGGGAGGTCCGTCTGCTGAAGCTGTTCATGGCAGGCGTCGGGGTCTACGGGGCGGAGATCGAAGTGCAGGGGTTCAGCGGCTATGCGGCCGAGGTGATCGTGATGCAGGCGGGGACGTTCCTGTCGGCGATGCGCCGCTTCGCCGGGGTTACTGGAGCCGGAGGACCGTTCTCACTGAGGGACCCGGTCGACGAGGAGAGGGACCTCTCGACTGCGATTTCGGAGGAGAAGCTCGCGTCGATGCGCCTAGCTGCGCGGGCGTTCCTCAGGAGTCCGTCGATCGCCTACTTCAAGGGAGTCCGAGGGAAAGAGCGTCCCGCGGTCAGGAAGAGGGTCGTCGCGGTGGCGTTCGAGCACGCCGCCCTCCCCGAAGACGCACTGTGGGGGGAGCTGAAGAAAACGCTCGCGCACCTGGTCCTCCACCTGGAAGGGGTCGGCTTCAAGGTGGCGAGGTCGCTAGCCGCCTCGGACAACTCTTCGCGCAGCGCCCTGCTCCTAATCCCCGAAGTGGACCGCCTGCCGGACATCCAGGTGCGGCTCGGCCCCACGTCTGACAGGAAGGCGGACGTCGAAGCGTTCGTCCGCTCCAACCGCCGGTCGTCGGAGCTCGTCTGGGTGGCCCCCGACGGCAGGGTGGCGGCCCTAACGAGGAGGAAGTATACCGTGCTGGAGGAGCTCCTCGCTGACCTTGCCCAAGGGAAGGCGGGCCCCTTCGGGGCTTCGAAAGAGGTCGCGGCGGGGTTGCGCAGCTCTGCGATGGTCCTGAAGGGAGGGCAGCTAGAGAAGAAGGCGGCACGACAGGAGTGGCTGGGACGTGGAATGAGACAGATTGTCAGCGACACCCTCGGAACGCGTCCCGGTTGAGCTGCTGACGCGGGCGCCCTATGTGCACGTCCTCACATATCCAAGGACGTCGCTCCGGTCCGCGAAGTACAGGACGGGGCAGCTCAGGAGGCTGGGGGTCACA
>JASHUK010000074.1 GCA_030040055.1 Nitrososphaerales archaeon
CCACCGACTCGTTGTCTATCATCGATCCCAGCCTCTTGACCGCGGTCCCGATGTCGGATGCCGACAGCGAGGCGTCCCCAGTAAGGATCACCACAGCCTTGCTAGCTTCCTTCGCTTCCGCGAGTTTGGCTATCGACACAACAGCCCCAGCCAGGGCCTGCTCCGCCTTGTCGGGGGACCCGCTGCTCGACATCCCGAGCAAGGAGTATCCGTCCCCGAGGACCGTCGCGAGGACCTTGTTGAGCCCGACGGGGATCGACGACTCCCCAGAGGCGGCCAGGAGCCCTCCCAGCACCTTCGCCGCCTCCGCGTTGGCCGACGCGATGATGCCCGTCAGGGTCGAGTCCTCAGGAGAGGAACGCATCAGGTTGTCGTTGTCGACGACGATCACCCCCCTCGAGGCCTGCCGGAGTCTCCTGAGCGAGACCCCGGCGTAGAACTTCAGCTTCCTCTCGTACTCGAAGGGCATCACTGCGACTCCGACAGTGGTGGCCCCAGACTCGCTGGCCACCGAGGCGATGAGCGGCGCCAGGCCGCTGCCGGTCGCGCCCCCGAGCCCTGCGACGACGAAGACCACCTTGGCCCCCTTGACCGCGTCCCTGATCCGCTCAATTGATTTCTCGGCGAGCCCTCGGACCGTCGAGGGCGTGAGCTTCTGGCTCACCCGAGACTCGATCAGTATCTTCTCCCCCCGCGCCGCGCCGAGGTCCCCGTCGTCACACGAGAC
Source organism: Nitrososphaerales archaeon (assembly GCA_030040055.1). Taxonomy (GTDB): domain Archaea; phylum Thermoproteota; class Nitrososphaeria; order Nitrososphaerales; family Gagatemarchaeaceae; genus UBA183. Next base: position 728 of record JASHUK010000074.1, read on the forward strand.
GTAGAGGAACCTGTCCACGAGCACCGACTGTTTGCTGAGGAGCGCGACAATCCTGCTGCCGGCGCTCCCGACACCAACCGCCAAGATATCCGAATTCTGGCCAGACATGGGAGAGCGCCGACCCTATGGGCCGGGAGATTTTACAAGCCAGGTTGCTAAAACTCTTGACGCTTGTTGCTAAAACTCTTGACTCGGCTCAGCCGGGTGTCGGCCCGCGCTTCCGCGGGTCCTCCCCGTTGACAAGTCTGTTGACCAGCTCGTCCATCATGTGTCCCCCGCACTCCACCTTGATGGTTCTGACCCCCTCGACCGACATGGCCGCCTCCCTGATGCTGCGCCCGATGTCCACCGCCAGCGGGCTGTATGCCGACAGGGGCTGGAACCTGACCTTTACGGAGCCGGACACCGGCTCAGAGACGTCGACGACGATGTTGAGCTCGCTGTACTTTCTGGTCGTCTCCTCGTCCACCAGGTCGTTCAGCTTCTCTGTGACTCTCTTGGCGAGCTCGCTCTCCACGGCTTCTCCCTGACGGCGTCCTTCGGTATATGACCCTTTGTCCGTCACCAGTGTACCTTCAGGGTCGCCGGGTGAGACGCCTTCACCTCGTCTACCTTTCCGACGGAGGTGTTGTGCGGCACGTCCCCCAGCTCCCCGGCCACCAGGGCCCTGTGCGCCTCGTTGAGGGCCCTGGCGTACTCGTCCAGGACCTCGAGCGGCTCGGACTCGGTCGGTTCGATCATGAGGGCTTCGCTGACGATGAGCGGAAAGTACACCGTGGGAGAGTGCATCCCCCGGTCCAGGAGGGCCTTCGCCAGCTTCATCGCCCCGCCAGGGAACTCCGACTTGACCGACACCACCGCTTCGTGCTTCCTCCTCAGGCCCTTCCCGTGTGAGACGGGGAAGGCTTCGGGGTCGAGGCTCCTCCAGAGGTAATTCGCGGCAAGGACAGCCAGCGACGACACGTCTGACAACCCGGAGGCTCCCAGGAGCCGGATGTAGGCGTAGGCTCGGAGCAAGACGGCCGAGTTGCCGACGAAGCCCTTCAGGGGTCCGATGGTCCGCTCGACGTCGTAGTCCAGGGCGAAGCGCCCCCCTTCGCCGCTTACGAGAGGGACGGGGAGGTACTTCTCGAGCCTCTTGGAGGCGCCGACAGGCCCGGCTCCAGGCCCGCCTCCCCCGTGGGGGGTGGCGAAGGTCTTGTGGAGGTTCAAGTGCACGACATCGAACCCCATGTCTCCGGGGCGGGACTTGCCCAGCAGCGCGTTCATGTTCGCGCCGTCGAAGTACATCAGTCCCCCGGCTCGGTGAACCTCTTCTGATATCTCGGCCACCTCGGTCTCGAACAGCCCGAGGGTGTTGGGGACCGTGAACATCATCCCCGCAGTCTTTTCCGAGGCGAGCTTCCTCACGGCCGAGGCTCTGACCAGCCCCTGCGAGTCCGAAGGGACCTTGACCACCCTGAACCCCGCCATGGCTGCGGAGGCCGGGTTGGTCCCGTGGGCCGAGTCGGGGACCAGGATCTCGTCCCTCTCTCGAGATCCCTGGTCGTCGAGGTACTTCCTGATCATGAGGACGCCTGCGAACTCCCCTTGGGCTCCTGCGGCCGTGGAAAGTGAGAACCTCGACATCCCCGTTATCTCGCTGAGGGCGCGCTCGAGGTCGTAGAATATCCCCAGAAGCCCCTGGACGGTCTCCTCGTGCTGCAGCGGGTGGGCGTTCCTCATCCCGTCGGACGCGGCTATGGCCTCCGAGACCTTCGGGTTGTACTTCATTGTGCAGCTTCCTAGGGGGTACATGCCCAGCTCGACGGAGAAGTTCATCTGCGACAGCCTGTTGAAGTGCCTCAGCACCTGAAGCTCCGATAGCTCCGGGAGCTTCGAGCCCTCCCTCCTCATGCTGTCCGGTATCAGCGACGAAGGGTCCTTGAAGGCTCGGGAGGCAGCAGGGTCCACGTGGACAGCGGTCCCGGTCCTGCCTGTCCTGCTCAGCTCGTTGAGGAGCGGCTCGTCCCACCTGGCCTGCCTGAAACTCCCCGGCGTTCAGATGACCTCCTTCAGCGCGTCCCTCAGCCTCAAGATGTCGTCTGACGTGTGAATCTCTGTCACGCAGAAGCATCCCGCCTCGGCCCCGACCCCCATCGCCTTGTCGATGGGGTACCCGGCCATTATCCCCCTGTTCGCAAGCCCCCTGAAGACCGCCTTCGCCTTCGCCCTCTCGTACGAGACGACGAACTCCTTGAAGAAGGCGCCCGAGAAGTGCGGAGAGCTGGCCCCGCGCACCTCCGATAGGACCTTGGCCGCATAGTGAGAGTTAGCGGCCACCGACTCCCCCAGCGTCCGGAATCCGTTTTTCCCGAGGAGCGACAGGTAGCAGGCGGCGGCGAGGGCCATCAGG
>JASHUK010000075.1 GCA_030040055.1 Nitrososphaerales archaeon
GGGGCCGAAACCGCAGACCGTCCCGCCCGCGGCGTCGAGCTCTTCATAGAAGCCTTCCACGTCCATCGCCGCTATCCTCTCCAGGAGCGAGGTGTCCTTGGCGACCGCGTCGTCGTATCTTTGGTAGTGCGTCAGGTCGGAGGACGCTACCAGCACCGACCTCCTTCCCTTCGCGACCGCTGCGAGGGACTTCCCGACCGAGGATGCGGTCGAGAGGTCCTGGTCGAGCAGGGACACGGGCAGGAACCTGAAGCCCGCTCCGTATATCTGCTGCAGGAACGGGAGCTGCACCTCTATCGAGTGTTCGGCTGCGTGGGCGCGCGGGTCGTCCTCGACGACATCCGAGGCCCGGATGAGCGACGCGGCCGCGTCCGAGTCGATGGCCGCCCTCCCCGCGGGCGTTTCCCACTCCCCCTCGCTGACGGTGGACACCCCGGCCCCGATCCCGTTGTGGTTCGGCCCGACGATGACTATCAGCTCTGGGGCGCGGAGTGAGGAGACGTGGAGGTACGAGTGCGCCGCCACGGCCCCCGAGTACTGCAGGGCCGCGTGCGGGGCGACGCAGGCGACCGCGGCCGCCTTCGTCGGAACGGCTGGGAGGAGCGCCCCCGGCCCGACCGGCCCGAGGTAGCACCCCCTGAGAGTCCTAGAGAGCTCTTCAGGGTCGGACGGATAGAAGATTCCGGAGACCGCTGGCTTCCGTGCTGTCATTCAGCGCAATCCGATGAAGGAGGACGCTATTCCTGTTCTTCTTCCGGCTTCGGCTCTTCGGCGACTTTCGTCTCGAAGTCCTCGATGGGATACTTCATCGCCTGGTCCTCGGTCATGGCCCCGGCGTGGACCAGGGTCGCCCTCGCCAGGAGCCAGAAGATCGCAGCTATCGACTTGCGTCCCCGGTTGTTCCCAGGGATGACAAGGTCGATGTCGTCGGTGACGTTGTCGGTGTCGCAGACGGCTATCACCGGGACCCCGAGCTTCCCGGCTTCCACGATCGCCTGGGAGTCCGACATCGGGTCGGCCACGACCACCAGCTCGGCGTCGAGGTGCCCCGGGTATAGCGGGTTGGTGAAGGTCCCCGGCATGAACCTGCCGATCCTCTTGAGTGCCCCCGTGAGCTCGCAGAACTTCTCCACGGCCATTTCGCCGTGCTCCCTGCTAGTGTAGACGACGGTGTTCTGCGCCCCGGTGTCCGCGATGAACTTCCCTGCGACGTCGATCCTCTCGAGGGTCTTCGCGTAGTCGATCATGTGGAGCCCGTCGGGGCGGGGCCGCGTCGTGAACTGCTCCATGGTCTTCGTCCGCACCGGCGTCCCAATCCTGATCCCAGTCGCGAGGAGCGCCTTCTCGCTCAGCTGGGGGGTGACCATCTTGTCTTCGGAGCCGGCCTCATCGTCCTCGAACTGTGACAGGCTCACTTCATGCCCCCTTCTAGGACATCTCGGCCTTGTGGCTGTGGAACGGTAGCACCTGGTCTATGACGTCGACGGAGGATATCAGCATCCTTCTGCAGCAGTACCTCTTGATGCCCAGGTCGTCCAGGACCTTGGCTGGGTCTTCCCCCGCCTTCACCCTGGCCTGGAACGGAGCGAACTTGTCCCCTATCAGCATCCCGCAGGTGAAGCAGCGGACAGGTATCATCATGTCAGGTCACCTGTAGCTCTTCTGGCGCTTTCTCCTCGCGCCCGGTCCACCGAACTTCTTTGGCTCAGCCTGCCTCGGGTCGCCCGAGAGCAGGTACTTATTGAATGCATTCATCCTGTCCCTCACCTCGGACCCTCTCACCTGGTCGACGAAGGCCCTCGCAATCGCCATCGCGGCCGCGTCCGCCTGCCCCATGAACCCCCCTCCCGAGACGTTGACGTCGACGTCGTACTTCTCCCTCAGCTCTCCCACGACCGACACCGGCCCGAGAAGGTGCAGCCTGGCCACCTCGGGCTCCCAGAGCTCGACCGGCGTGCCGTTGACCCTTATCCTGCCTCCCCCCTGCCGGATTGCCGCCGTCGCCCTCGCGGTCTTCCTCGCTCCGGAGTAGAGCTTCGGTCCCTTCTTTGCGGCTGCCTTCTGGGTGGCCGGCATTACTGTCCGCTCCACCCGAGGCTCCTGGAGAGGTCGAGCATCGTGACGTACACGGGGGTCGGCCTGGTCGCGGCCGCGTCCTCGAACTGTGTGAACTTGTCGACCTTCACTCCTGCGGGGACGCCGATGTAGACCCTCAGCCTCTTCATGGCGGTCGCCCCCTTCGGCTTCTTGCGGGGGACCATCCCGCGCACGATCCTCTTCAGTATGTTGTCCGGCCTGCGGTAGTGGATGGGGCCGTAGATCGGGTTCACCCTGCTGCTCAGCTCGAGCCGCTTCCTCCACTGCTCCAGCACGGAGCTCCGGGACCCCGATATGAGGGACTTCTCCGCGTTGACCACTACCACCCTGTTCCCCGAAAGGATGAGCTTCGCGACCCGGGAGGCCAGCCTCCCTGCTATCTGGTTGCTCGCGTCGACGTAGACCGTCTTTTCACTCGACAAGCTTGACTCCGCTCCCCTTGGGGTGCTTCCCCAGGAACTCCGTCGCGTCCAGGGCCGACCCGCCGGCGGCCAGTATCTTCGCCCGCGCCGACTGCGAGAACGCGTAGGCGCCCACGGCCACCTTCTTGTCTATCATCCCCCCGCCCAGGACCTTCCCTGGGACGAAGACCGCCCCCCCTTCCGACGCTATCCGGGAGATCCGCCCCACGTTCACCTGGACCTTGGTCAGGGCAGGCCTGGTGAGGGCTTCCGCCGCGTCCCGCCAGATGGGTGCATCCTTCCCGGCCCTCTCGAGCATCACCGCTGTCTTGCGGAGGATGGGGTTGGGCGAGGTCACTCCGTCGCGCCTCCGACCGAGACCCCGATCTCCTTCAGCTTCTCCTCGAGGAGCTGTATCGCCTTCAGCACGATGTCGCGCGCTGGCATCCCCCCCGCGGACTCCACTGTGAGCTGGAACGACCCTTCGGTCTTCCCCTCGGTCAGCACGGAGACGGTCGCCGGCTGCCACTTCGCGTGCTCCTTCCCCCTCCCGAGGCGGGCGTAGGCCTCGAGCTTGACGGACTGCCCCTGCGCCAGCTTGACGATGGGTATCGACTCGCTCACGGGCCGGACGTCCCGGTCCTCCGAGACCAGGTCCCCGGACAGGACGGTCGAGACCTTCTCCTTGCCCTTCGCGTCGAGCACGAAAAGCACCCTGCACTTGTGGCACCCCAGCGGGCTCCCGCAGTCGCACTTCTCGGGCAGGATGTAGCGCGTCAGGTCCGTCCTTATCGGGACCATCCCCAGCCTCTGCGCGAGTATCTCGTCGTACAGGACCGAGGAGTTCTCAAGTATCACGACGTCGTCGATGGCCATCGAAGGGACTTCCGCGAGGCAGAACCTCCTTACCGCGTTGGCGTAGCTGCGGTCGACCCCGTCGAGCTGGATGACGACGGAGTTGCCGGTGTCCTCTATGACCTTAGTCTTCACGCCCAGCACCCACTGACTCGCGAGCCTTCGCCGTTATGAAAACACCCCGTTTCACGGCCCGCAAACGAGTTTGGGTTAAAAAGCTTGTGCGAGATTGAGAGGAGGCGAGGGGGCCGCCAACCCCGTTTCATGCCGCCAAGACTTATAACCTGAGTGGGGCGGGGAAGTTTTCGCTTGTCTGGGAACCAGGAGTTCAGGCACCTCGTAAGAATCGCAGGGAGGGACCTGGAGGGCAGCAAGAAGCTCATCGCCGCCCTCTCCGACCTCAGGGGGGTAGGAAACAACTTCGCAAGCGTCGTGATAAGCAGGCAGGGGCTGGACCCCAGGTCCAGGCTGGGGACCCTCTCTGAGGAACAGATCCGCGAGATCGAGAGGGCGGTGCAGAGCGCAGCCACGTCGACGCTCCCCCAGTGGTACTACAACAGGCGGAAGGACCCTTACACCGGCGAGACCAAGCAGCTGCTGGGAGCGGACCTCGACTTCGCGATCAAGAACGACATCGACCTCGAGAAGGACGTCAGGAGCTGGAAGGGGATAAGGCACAGCCTCGGGCTCAAGGTGAGGGGTCAGAGGACCAGGACCACAGGGAGGAAGGGCGCCACAGTCGGGGTCAGGAAGGCCGCCCTGATAGCGGCCGCCAAGGAGTCGGGCGCGAAGGAAGAGAAGGAGTAGCTTGGGAGATCCAAAGAAGGCAAGGAAGACCTTCAACAGGCCGAGGAGCCCGTGGCGGGCGGACCAGCTCGCGCAGGAGCTTTACCTTCTAGGTACGTTCGGGCTGAGGAACAAGAGGGAGCTGTGGAAGGCGCAGACGGACCTCAGCTCGGTCAGGAAGCAGGCCAGGACCCTGCTCGCCGCTACGGAGCAGGTGAGGCTGAGGGAGGAGAAGCGGCTGCTCGACAGCCTGCGGAAGAAGGGGCTGGTCGCCGAGGG
>JASHUK010000076.1 GCA_030040055.1 Nitrososphaerales archaeon
GCAAGCGGCGCCGGGTGGGCCGCGATAGTCGGGAGGAGGGAGCTCTCGCAGGGGAAGGTAACTCTAAGGAACCTGACCGACGGAACCGAAGAGCTTCTCACGCTGTCCGAGGCCGCGGGCTCGATGGAATAGGGTCAGGCCTGGGCCCTCTTCTGCTCTTCTGCTATGAGGCTGTTGAGGGCCTCGAAAGCCCTGCCGACGTCCTTCATCTTCACCACCATGATCGTGTCCGTGTACGAGCTGACCGTGTCCTCGATGTTGACGTGCCTCCTCGCCAGCTGGTCGTAGAACTCGCTGATGCACCCGGCGACCGAGATTATCTCCGGAGGGCTCTGCACGATGATCGCGGCGTAGTCGTCCCCCTGCTCCAGCATCTCGGCGCCCCGGAGCGCCCCCTTCACCTCTCGGTGGACCCTCCTGTCGAAGATCAAGGTGACGGAGGAGAGGCTCTCGGACACCTGGATGAACTCCTCCTGGTAGCTCGAGAGGAGGGCGCTGACGGCCTGGAGCGATCGCTTGGTCTTCTCGACCGAGACCTTCGAGACGTGGGTCCTGAGGTTCAGCACGCTCCCGCCTATCACCTTCCCCATCTCGCGGGAGACGGGCGGGTAGTTCGCCCTCAGGCGCTTGAGGGCGGTGACGACGGCCTCCAGCTCCGCCCTCCCCCCGGTCCTCGCGGCCACACGGGGGACCAGCATCCTGGCCAGGGCGCTGGTGTTCGCGTACCCCCTCGCCATGGCGTCCTGCACGGAGAAGTCCGAGTCGACCTCGTCCCTCACCGCTCCGGCGACCCCGGACGGCTTGGCCGATTTCTGGCCATGGCGAGCCAAAACTGGTTCTGAAATGGCCAAAATCTATAAAAGCGTTTTCTCGCGCCGTCCATCCATCAATTTGCGTGAAACGGTCGTCCTCGCCTATTCGGGGGGGCTTGACACATCCGTCTGCGTGAAGTGGCTCCAGGAGAAATACAACGCCGAGGTGGTCACCGTGACGCTCGACCTGGGACAGCAGGAGGACCTCGCCGAGGTCGGAAGAAGGGCCAGGGCGATCGGCGCCAAGAACCACCACTCGATCGACGCCAGGGCCGAGTTCGTCAGGGACTACGTCCTTCCGGCTGTCAGGGCGAACGCCCTCTACGAAGGGAAGTACCCGCTGAGCACGGCTCTGGGAAGGCCGCTCATCGCCAAGAAGCTCGTCGAGGTGGCGGAGGAGGAGTCGGCGTCCGCCGTCGCGCACGGCTGCACGGGCAAGGGGAACGACCAGGTCAGGATCGACGTCACCGTCAGGGCGATGAACCCGTCGCTCAAGGTAATCGCGCCGGTCCGGGAGTGGAACATGACCCGCGACGAGGAGATCCTCTACGCCCAGAGGAAGGGCATCCCGATCAGGCCGTCGAAGTCGATCTACAGCGTCGACCAGAACCTCTGGGGGAGGTCGGTCGAGAGCGGCCCCCTGGAGAGGCCGGACCAGGAGCCCCCGCAGGAGGCGTTCGAGTGGACGGCCCCCGTCGAGGAGGCCCCCGACGCCCCGGGCTACCTTGAAATCGAGTTCGAGGGGGGCGTCCCGGTGGGGGTCGACGGCCGCCGGATGGCCCCGCTGAAGCTCATCGAGCGCGTGAACCGCGTCGCTGGGTCGCACGCGGTGGGGGTGATCGACCACATAGAAGACAGGCTGGTGGGGATCAAGTCGCGGGAGGTCTACGAGTGCCCCGCCGCGGTCGCCATAATCGAGGCGCACAGGGACCTGGAGAAGCTGGTGCTGACCAGGCACGAGCTGGCGTTCAAGGCGCAGGCAGAGCGGGAGTGGGCTTGGCTCGTCTACTCGGGGCTCTGGCTTGAGCCGCTGAAGGCCGCCCTGGACGCCTTCATCCTCGAGACCCAGGCCAGGGTCAGCGGGACAGTCCGGCTGAAGCTCTACAAGGGAGGGGTCAGGGTGGTCGGGAGGTCGTCTCCGGCGTCGATCTACGACGTCGGGCTGTCCACGTACGGCAGGGGCTCGACGTTCGACCAGAGGAGCTCTGTGGGGTTCATCGACCTTTGGGGGCTGCAGTCGCGCGTCGCGGCCGGGCGCGCCCCGAAGGGCAAGGAGGAGGGGAGCGAATATGGACGTAAGAGGGCGAAGGCTAAGGAAGCAGAGTGACGACTCGCTCGCTTTCACGTCGTCGCTCGGGTCCGACCGGCGGCTTGGTAAGTGGGTCGTCCTGGTGAACATGGCGCACATGGTGTCGCTCTTCGAGGAGGGCGAGGTGGACCGCGCGACGGCGGCCCGGTGCCTCAGGTTCCTCGAAGCCGCCGGTCCCGACATCGCGGAGGGGCCCGGGGCGGAGGACATCCACCAGCTGGTCGAGCAGAAGGCCGTCGACGCCCTTGGCGTGAAGGCGGCGGGGTTCCTCAACTACGGAAAGAGCAGGAACGACCAGGTGGCGACGGCGATAAGGATGGAGGCGAGGATGGACATCATAGGCCTTGCGGGGGCGCTGCTGGAGCTGCAGCGGGCGCTGCTCGACGTAGCGAGGAGAGACGGCAAGGCGGTCTTCCCGGGATACACCCACCTGCAGCGGGCCCAGCCGGTGACGCTGGCGCACTACTGCTTCGCCCACTTCGACGCCTTCGGAAGGGACGTCGACCGGCTGCTGCAGCTGTACGAGAGGGTCAACCTGTCGCCCATGGGCGCGGCGGCCCTGGGAGGGACCTCGGTGAGGGTGGGCAGGGCGAGGGTGGCCGAAGCGCTGGGGTTCGACGGCCCGGTCCCCAACGCGATGGACGCAGTGTCGGGGCGGGACTTCGTCGTCGAGTCCCTGTCCTGCGCCACCATGGCGATGCTCGATCTCAGCAGCCTGTGCGAGGAGCTGGTGCTCTGGAGCTCCAAGGAGTTCGGCTTCGTGGAGCTGGCTGACGAGCACTCGGCAAGCAGCAGCATCATGCCGCAGAAGAAGAACCCTGTGGCGGCCGAGATAGCGAGGGCAAAGGCCGGGTCCGTCATCGGCTCCCTGACGGCGGTCTGCGCCATCCTGAAGTCGCTCCCTTACTCCTACAACCTGGACCTGCAGGAGGCGACCCCCCACCTCTGGCGGGGGCTCGACGACGCCACCGCGTCGGTCGAGGTCGTCGGCTCCATGGTGGCTCGGGCGAGGTTCAGCAAGGGGCCGGTGGCCGAGTCGATCAGGGGCAACTTCTCGACCGCGACGGCACTCGCCAACTACCTGGTCGAGAAGGAGGGGGTCTCGTTCAGGGAGGCGCATGCCTCCGTCGGAGGCCTGGTCGCCCGCTCGGTGAAGACGGGCGTCCCCCTCGAGGAGCTCGCGTCAGGAACCTGGGAGGCCGGAGGGAGGAAGGTCAGGGTCCGAAGGAAGACGGCGACTGCCGTGCTAGACCCCGCGAACTTCCTGTCGGAGATATCGTCGCCGGGAGGGGCGAACCCGTCTGCCGTCGCCGCGGAGATCCAAAAGAGGTCTGAGGCGCTCGCCGCGGCCGAGAGGTCAGTCTCATCCCTGCGCACCCCGCTGGAGGCCTCGGAGAGGAGGCTGCGGGGAAGGGCGAGGGAGATGTCGAAGGAGGTGAAAAGGTAGCAATGGACACGAAGTGCGCTGAGTGCGACGCCGGGCTGGAGGT
>JASHUK010000077.1 GCA_030040055.1 Nitrososphaerales archaeon
AAGGCGGGCCCGGTGGGATTTGAACCCACGACCTCTGCGAGGGCTCCTCTCTACAGCTTAGAAGGCTCGGCGAACCGCTCTGCCGCGCTGTCCGTACTGCGCTACGGGCCCAACCAAGTTTCAGGAGGAATCGACATAAGCTTTTGCGGGACTTTCTCGACGAGCCCCCAAGGGTTTTAACAGGTTCACCCGCACGCGGATGTCTCCTTGGGCGCGCAGCAGCGGCTCTTCGGGACCAACGGCGTCAGGTTCGTCCCGGGAGTGACCCGTGACCTAGACTTCGTAATCGGCCTGTCCGAAGCCATCGGCACTTACTTCGCGGCCGGAGAGGTCCTGGTCGGGAGGGACGGGCGGCTGTCAGGGGAGGCCCTGATGAACGCCGCGGTCTCCGGGCTGATGAGCTCGGGGAGGGACGTGGCCGAAGCGGGCGTCGTCCCCACGCCGGCCCTCCAGTACGCGACCAGGGAGTTCGGGCAAAGGGGAGCCGTGATGGTCACGGCTTCGCACAACCCCCCTCAATACAACGGCCTGAAGGTCATGGCAGCCGACGGGGTGGAGATACCCCGGCTCGACGAGCAGAGGGTCGAGAAGATCTTCCTCGACGGCTCCCAGACGAAGGCCGACTGGAAGGGGGTGGGAGTGTCGCGTCCTCAGCCCTCCGTGGTCAGGGCATACACGAAGGGAATCGCATCCAAGGTCAACTCCAAGCTCATCTCCGAGCGGAAGTTCACGGTCGTGATGGACCTCGGTAACGGGGCTCAGTGCGTCGCGGCGCCGTATCTCGTCGAGTCCTTCGGCTGCAAGCTCCTCACCATCAACTCGCTGATCGACGGCTTGTTCCCCGGAAGGGGTCCGGAGCCCACTCCGGCCAACCTCGGAGACCTATCTGCGGCGGTGAGGGCCGCTAAGGCGGACCTCGGTGTCGCCTACGACGGGGACGGGGACAGAGCGATCTTCTGCGACGAGGAGGGAAAGGTGATGTGGGGAGACCAGACGGGCTGCCTCCTAGCCGACTACCTTCTCGAGAGGAACCCCGGCGCCTCCGTGGTGACCGCAGTCAGCTCGAGCCAGGCCGCCGAAGCCGTGGCAAAGAAGAGGGGGGGAGCAGTCTACAGAACCAGGGTCGGGAGCGTCGACGTCTCCCGCACGCTCCTGGAGAGGAAGGCCCTATTCGGGTTCGAAGAAAACGGGGGCTGCATCTACTCCCCCCACATCCCGGTCCGCGACGGCGGGATGACCACGGCGCTGCTGTTGGAGTGCCTAGCGTCAAGAGGGATGTCGTTCTCGAGGACTGTTTCGTTCGCCCTTCCCCGGCTCTTCCAGGCCAAGACGAAGGTGGAGGTCGACCCGAAGCGGGTCAGCCAGTCGCTGAAGGCCGCGGAGAGGGGAGCCCCGGGAAGGATCGACAGGACCGACGGGCTGAAGATCTGGACTGACGAGAAGACCTGGGTGCTCGTGAGGCCCAGCGGGACCGAGCCGCTGATTAGGGTCTTCGCGGAGTCGGACACGCAGGACAAGGCCGACTCCCTGCTGAAGAAATATGCGAAGATAGTGAAGTCTGCATCATCCTAGATGGGTCCAACCCGTGTCGCCGATCGGGTGGCTGCCACCCTTCCCCACCCAGGTCACGCTCCCCTTCCTCCCGGCGACCTTCCCGATGGCCGTGAGCGTCCCGCCGACCAGAGCGGCGGCCTTCTCGGCCGCAGCGAGCTTCCCCCTCCTGAGCGTCCCCACCACGACGTATTCCTCCCCTCCGGAGAAGACAAGGTCCTCAGGAGAGAGACCGTTGTCGAGGGCGAAGCCCAGCACCCCCTCTTCGACTGGGAGACGGTCGACCTCTATTCCGACGCCGGACGCGTCCGCCAGTTCGTGGAGGCTCCTTGCAAGGCCGTCGCTCGAGTCCATCGCGGAGGTCAGGTACCTCGAAACGGCCAGCCCCTCCGCCAGGTGCGGGTCGGGTCTGAGGACGCTGGAGACTGCCGCGCTGCGGAAGGGCTCTCGCGCTCGCGCTCCCGTCATCAGGATGGCCAGCCCGCACGGAGGATGGCCGAACCGCCCGCCGACCACGACGAGGTCTCCGGGCTCGGCCCCAGACCTTCCCACGACCCTCCCTGCGAACCCGAGCATCGCGCAGTCGATCACGAGCTCGGAAGCCTCGTTGGTGTCCCCACCGACCAGCTTCGCCCCCCACTCAAGCTCAGCATCTTCGAACCCCGCGCGCAGCTCCGAGACCCGCGAGGCTGTCACCCCCCTCTCCAGTCCCAGCGAGGCCATGAAGGCCGTCGGCCTCACTCCCTTCGCCGCGAAGTCGCTGACGCACATCGCGACCGCCTTCCTGGCGGCCTGCCTGTACGTCATCTCCGGGGGCATGTCCGTCCCCTGGACCAGCATGTCGACCTTGAGGACGACCTTCTTCCCACGCGCCGGGACCCCGGCGACGTCGTCCCCGATCTGCAGGTATCCCCGGGGAAGCTCCCTTCCCGCCGTGAGGCGTCGGACTATCTCCAGCTCGTCGGGCGTGCTAGCGGCTCATCTCCCGGAGCTTCGATGCGAAGGAATCCGCTATCGCCCGTGCCTTGACCTCCGCCGGGGCCTCAGCCGAGACCCTGACCAGGTCCTCAGTCCCGGACGGCCTGAGTAGGACCCATGAACGCCCTTCCAGGGCTATCTTCACGCCATCGGTCTGGTCCGGGTCGTCGTACTTGTTGGCCAGCTTCTTGATTGCTTGGCGCGCCTTGGCCCTCGAAATGCGGAGGGCCACCCTGGCCTGGTGGTAGCTCGGGACCGAGTCGTAGACCCGTCGGCCTCGCTTCTTCAAGGCCCCTGCAATGACCACCGCTGCGACCATCGAGTCCCTGCAGTAGTTGAACCTCCCGTCGATCAGCCCCCCGCTGCTCCCCTCGCCGCCGAGGTCAGCACCCTTTTCCTCCATTCTTGCGACTACGTTCGCCTCGCCGACCTTGGACCTGAACACTTCGCCTCCTACCCTGCCAACGACGTCGTCGATGGCCCTCGTGGTGTCGAGCGAGACCACGACCCGTTTCCTGTCGTCGGAAAGCATCTCCGAGACGGCCAGCGTCAGCATGAAGTCGCCCGTCCTCTTCCGTCCCTGAGGGTCGACAACGACCAGCCTGTCTCCGTCGCAGTCGAAGCCCAGCCCGATGTCGCACTTCTCCTCCTTGACCAGCTTCCTCAACACAGGGAGGTCGTCGGCGACAGGGTCGACCGCCCTGCTGAAGACCCCCGGGGCATCGTTGACGGGGAAGACGCTGCAACCGAGGCGGCGGAATATCGCGGGGGCGTGGACCGTGGCCGCCCCTCCGCCGAGGTCCATCGCCACCCTGACCCCGTCGCAGGAACCTTCCCCGAGCAGCGCGACTACATCGTCAGAGTAGGCGGGTCGACCTTCCCTCCTGACGGGTGCGGGCTCGAACTGCTTGGGCGGAAGGGCGCCCTCCC
>JASHUK010000078.1 GCA_030040055.1 Nitrososphaerales archaeon
GAGGTCGAAGGTTTCGCTGGCGCGAATCGCCTTCGATTCACTGATCGAGGGATAGCAAAACTGCAGCCCTGCCGACCGGAGGGGCTCCAGGAGTTTCAGGTAGGCGAGATAGAACTGGACCTCCCTGTCGAATCTGCGGACCGTCGAGTCGAGGAAGCTTGCCTGTTCCTTGCAGTATCCCGCGAGCCTCTCGAAGAGATCGGGGTACAGTTGGGCCACAAGGCCCACGACCTGTTCTTCCACGGTGTTCATGTCGAGAAGCAGGTGACGAGAGCCGTCCCAGGCGACCTGTCCGACGACTTCTCCCTCTCGGAACCTCTCGAACGTCTCTCTCACGTCTGCGCTGTAGTCGGGCTCTCCTTCATGCTTGCTGACGCTCACGCGCAAGTCTTGTATGTGGACGCGGTAGGTTATCTCGGAAAGCTCTCGCTTGAGCTGCCTCGCTCCTGTTTGGAGAGCCGCGTACCCTTCGGACGACTCGTAGCCCCGAAGGAAGTCCAGGAGGCCGCGCAGGGCGCGTGAGGACGGGCCGTCCTGGGATAGATCGCTCCGGAGGGCACCCACCGCTCCGCAGTAGGCGTCGACCGCCTCCAGGAACCAGCTCATCTTCTGGTACTCGTTGTGGACCTTTCCGGCGTTGGCGAGGCGCCGCCGCATTTCGCGCATGCTCCCCGCGAACGACTCCACATGGCCGCGAAGTGAGCCTGCCTCAAGGTCCCTCATCACTTCCTGGCGATAGGAGATGGAGTCGAGGTCTTGCAGAGGGTGGCAGAAGAAGGGCGCTAGGTCGTACTCCTCCCGGCCGTGGATGAGTGAGTCCACAAGCTGGTCAAGGTTGAGGTCGCGGAAGAATGGCGGCGTCCCTCCGCGGTCTGGCTCCGCTCCGCCCGTGGCCCTCGGAAACAGGATGCTGCCCGGGAAGGGCCCGCCCACGGCGGCGTCGCCCGGCCCACGCTGCTCGGTAGAGCTCGTGCGGTCGTCGACCGGACCGGGGCTCGCCACGGTCGCTGAGGATCCCTCAGTCAAGCCTGCGCCACCGGCGCCAACTGCTGCCCTGCCGTGCTCGCCCGACATGCTCGGTCGAACCTGCATGTAACTGCGGTTACATATATATCCTATCGAGCCGTCCAGCCCACCGTCGGTCCCGGTGCCCGTGATGAAGCGCCCGGCGGCGCACGATGCCTGGCTTGCTAGGTCCCTGGTTCCCTTCAGCCGCGTGCGGCCCGTCTCAGCCATCTCTTCTGGCGCTTCCTTTCGGCCTGCTCTAGGAACCTCGTGAAAGCGTGGCTCCCCGGACCGGGAGATGCCACCCTGTCCAACCCCGGGTATTTTGCGTCCTCCAGCCAGCTCTTCGAGAGCGCGATTGTCCTAAGGGAAAGCCCGGGGGCTCCCTTGCTCGGCCACTGGACGGTCAGGACCTTGCCTTCCTTCAGGCTGCCATATGTCCTTCGCCAGGACAAGGAGCTCGGTGGCTCCGGCGCTCCCTCGTTTCCGGCGTCTGACACGCGGACGTCCGCCCCCGGCGCACGGTCCAGCTGCTCCAGCACGAACCGCATGAGACGCGCGAGGACATGCTCGGGGAGCTCCGCCTCAAGGCTCTGCGCGCGCACGTAGTCATGGCGCCCGCACAGCTCTGGAAGGTCGGTGTATCCGACCACCCGCCATGAACTCTCCCTCTCGACCCTGTCGGCGAGCGCGGCGATCAGGTAGGAGGAGTCCCCTCTCCAGGCGAGCCAAAGCCTTGACGCGTCTTCCTGGGCGAGCTGCAGGGACTCTCTGCGCCTGCCGAACACCTCCAGTGCCCTTGCCCGAAACGCCGCGGAA
The DNA here is from genome assembly GCA_030040055.1 of Nitrososphaerales archaeon. Taxonomy (GTDB): domain Archaea; phylum Thermoproteota; class Nitrososphaeria; order Nitrososphaerales; family Gagatemarchaeaceae; genus UBA183. The sequence continues at coordinate 1,825 of JASHUK010000078.1, forward strand.
GCCCCGGGCTCCTGTCCGGACCCTCCGCCTTGGTCTGTTCCATCGTCGATGCCCACGGCTACCATCCGGCCCGGCCGCGCCTTCCTCCCGCCCGCGCGACGTCCCGGAGCACCGTCCTGATGACCTGGGGGACCTCCGGCAGCCCTCTTGAAACATCCATCCAGACGGAGTCGATTGCCTCCCTGGTGGGGAGGGGTTCCGCGGAACCCCTGAGCGCCCCCCGGTAGACCACGATTACGTAGTGCAGTGGCCAGGGACCGTCACTTGCGAAGTCGTCGTAGACCCCGGCTAGCCCGTCAAGCTCGACTTCGACTCCAAGCTCTTCGCGGGCCTCCCTCTTCGCGGCGTCGCCCACAGTCTCCCCACGCTTGACGTACCCTTGAGGGAGGACCCACAACCCGTTGTACGGCTCCTCGCGCTCCCTGATCAGGAGCACCTTCCTGCCCCGCAGGACGGCCACCGAGGCGACCACCCTGATCTGCGCGTCGAAGTTCTCGCTTCTCGCGACGCCTACCTCTCGGCGCGGAGGAGGCCTGGGTTCGGAGGTCCTTTGTGCCGAGTAGGCAGAGCCTTCGCCGGGCGCTTCGTGCTCCCTCTCCGCCGGTGCGTCCGTGCCTGATCGTGAGATGCGGGACATGTCCGCTTCGACTGTAACCGCAGTTACGTGGGAATATATAACCCAGACCGCGGCTGGAGGACGCCGGAAATGAACGTGCTCTTGATCTCGGACGTCCACTCGAACCCTCTGGCGCTGGAAGCCGTCTTGGGGACCGCGGTGTATGACGATGTGCTGTTCATGGGGGACGTAGTCGACTACGGGCCGTTCCCCTTCGAAGTCCACGAGATGCTCAGGCATGTGCGAGCCAAGAGGGTCTTGGGCAACCACGACGCGGCGGCCGCGTTCGGGCTTGACTGCAGGAGCAGCCCCAAGGCGTACCAGGCTGCCGTGAGGACGAGAGAGCGGATCACCCTGCAGAAGATGCCGAGGAAGGCCCTTCAAGCCCTGGGAAAGGCGCAAAGAACTCTCGACCTGACTTACGGGGACCTTAGGGTCAGGGCGATCCATGCCTCCCCCGGCGACGAGCTCTACCGGTACATATCGAAGGAAGAAGCCGCGAGCCTGGAAGTCAGGGGGACGGATCTCTTACTGCTGGGGCACACCCACGTGCCGTACGAGGTCAAGGATGGCATACGGTGGATTGTCAACCCGGGCAGCGTAGGCATGCCGAAGGACGGAGACCCTAGGGCGTCGTACGCCGTGCTCGACACCTCGAAGAGGGAGGTCATGTTCGGGAGGGCGTCCTACGACGTGGAACGGACCATAGCCGCGCTTCGTGAGCTCATCGGCGACGAGCCCCGGGTCTTCGACTTCCTGGCGGGCACGCTCCGGACGGGAAGATGAGGCGTGCCTCCCCGACTCCACCCCGCGCCCGCCGGGGCGGCCTCCGAAAGACGAGAGAAGGGAGGGCGACCGATCAGGCTGCTGCTCGTGGGATACGACGGCTCGGAGCAGGCTGAGCGCGCCCTGGACTTCGCCATAGAGTTGGCGTCGCACGAGACGGACTCCGAGATCCACGTCGCGTACGTCGTCCAGAAGCCGGGCGGGATACCCGACCCCGTCCCTTCAGAAGTGATGGACGCGCTTACCAGAACAGGGAACGAAGCGCTCAGGAACGCCGAGCGGACTGTGAGGAAGAGCCTCCAGAGAGCGGTGGTCCACCTCGAGGTCGGGAGCCCGGCAGAGAGGCTGTTCGCCCTGGCGACGACCCTGGAACCTGACCTAGTCGTCTTGGGCACCCTCCGCCCCTCGGCGCCGGAACGGCTCCCGGGCTCGGTCCCTTCCCGCTTCCTGAAGTCTCGCAGATACCCGCTTCTTGTCGTCCCCTGACGCCTAGCCTACGGTGGCCATGACGTACAGCAGGACGAAGACGAGCGCGAGCATGATGTAGATGATGTAGACCCCGAGCTTCCCCGGCATCGCCTTCCTGCTCACGTACGCCGACAGCCCGAGGGTCCACCGGGACAACGCGTCGTAGAACCTCTTGAACACGTCGAGAACTTCCAGCTCGACGACGTACTCCTCAGGAGACAGTATCACCGCGCGCCTCACGGCCCCGACGCGCACCACGCTCTCCTTCGTCCTGAAGAGGAACCTCAGCATGATCCTGATCGGCGTGCTGTAGCCGAACGAGTTGTAGAGCTCCGCGGGACCGGCGGGCTCCGCGCCGGCGAACCAGCCCTTGGTCCTCCTCGTCCTCCAGGGACCGCCGAGCCTCGTGATTGCGAATGGGACGGAGAGCAGGCCGACCATGAACACGGCCGTGAACGTGGGGGAGAACCCGCCGAACGGGCTGCCCGACAGTATGACGAAGCCGGCGGGGACGCCGAGGAGGCCGGTCACGAAGGTGCCGAACACGTTCGCCTGCAGCAGCTGCGACGCGGCGTCGGAGGCCAGGAAGAAGATCGCGGGGGCGGCCACCCCCACGCCGACGACCAGGGCGAGGAAGTAGAGGAGGCTCCCCCCTATCAGGTCCCTCGCTCCGGCGCCCTTCCCTGACTCTTCCTCTCTCGCCCGGCCGCTGAACGACCAGAGCACCCCGTACCCGTAGACCTTGGTCATCGCAACCACGATGATTCCTGCGGCCAGCGCCGTCACGGCGCCCACGAGCGTCCCTACTATCTGGCTGGTCAGGTCTCCAAACCTGAAGGACTGGAACAGCACCTCGAGTATCATCCACTCCGAGACGAACCCGGCCAGGGGCGGGACGGCCGCGAGCGAGAAGACCGTGAGGGCGCCAGCGAGGCGGACGGGGCTGCTCCCCCGTTCGTCAGCCTCGTTGCTGCTGTTCAGGTCGAAGCTCCGCTTGACCTTGCTGACCCACCCGTTGATGAGGAACAGCGAGGCCTTCGAGACCGAGTGGGAGAATGCGTGATAGAGCGCGGCGATCATCGCGAAGTCCGCGAGCAGCGTCAGATGGTAGTAGGAGGCGAGAAGGTAGGCCCCTATCGCCACCACTATCAGACCGTTGTTTTCGATGGTGCTGTACGCGGGGAGCCCTTTGGTGTGCTCGGAGACCGAGGCGAAGAGCGCCCCGAGGAGGGCGGAGACTCCCCCTACAACGAGAGCGAGCCACCCCCACCACAGCTCGTACTGGCCGAGGTGGGAGACAACGGTGATGAGGCCGTATACCCCCATGAGGGTCAGGGTGGCGGAGAGCAGGGCCGACGCGTTGGAGGGGGCGCTGGAGTGCGCGATTGGCAGCCACTCGCTCATGTGGAAGGGGGCGATGCCCATCTTGAGGCCGAACCCGACTAGCGCCGTCACAAAGATCCACGAGGCTATGGGACCCACGGCTGCGGGGGCGGCGGGACCGAGGAAGTCGAAGCTGCCCGCGGAGGAGAAGAGCCCCGCGAAGGCCAGCATGATGAAGACGCTGCTCCCCACCCCGAACGCTAGGAAGAGGAAGGCGGCGTTCCGCACGCCATCCCTGTTGCCCTTGCCCTCGAGAATCATGAAGAACGACGCTATCGTCATCGTCTCCCACCCCACGAGGAAGGTGATGCCGTCGCCGCTCAGAAGGATCAGCGCCATCGAAACAACCGTCAGGAGGAGGAGAGAGGAGAGAGTGCTGGGGTAGTCGTCGTCGTACCGCACCGAGTACAGGCAGGTCCCAATCCAGACCAGGGAGGAGATCAGCAGGAAGTACGAGCTAAGGGGGGAGACGACCAGCTGCGCCGAGGTCGTGGGGGTGACCTGCCACAGCTTGACCGTCAGGCTCCCTCCTCCGACCAGGACTAGGAGCGACAGCAGGACGCCCACCGCGGAGCCCGCGACGCCGAGGGCGTAGGCGGCCTTCTTCGACACAGGCCCGACCCCTATCCCTGCCGCGAACGCGGCGAAGAGCGCTACGACCAGGCCGGAAAGCGCGCCCGCGGCTATCAAGGCGATGCCGCCTCCTTCGCCGACCTTCCCGTAGCAAGAAGCAGCCCCTCCAGGATCTGGACCGGAGACGGCGGACACCCCGGGATGACGACGTCGACCGGGATGACGCCCGCCACCGGCGAGACGAAGCTCTCGGTGCCCTGGAACACCCCCCCGCTTATCGCGCAGGCCCCTGCCGAGATGACCAGCTTAGGCTCGGGCATGCTCTCGTACGTCCGTTTGAGGACGTCGACCATCGACCTGTTCAGCGCCCCGACGACGACCAGGGCGTCCGCGTGCTTGGGGGAGTTCGTGAAGAATATGCCCAGCCTCGTGAGGTCGTAGTACGGGCTCGCGAGGTTCAGCACCTCGAGGTTGCAGGCGTTGCACGAGCCCACGTCGATCATCAAGACGTGTAGGGACTTCTTGAACACGCGCTGCTTCTTGGCGAGCTCTTGCGGGTCTGCCGCGGCCAGCCGGGCCATCAGCGCTGCCCGCAGCCTCTCACCGCCCTCGTCGAACTCGAAGCCCGCGCTCGAGCAGCGCCGGCAGAACACGCACTTGCCCAGGTCGATCCTCTTCAGGTCGGCCCTGATGGCGCCCGTCGGACACGCCTCCTCCCCTGCTGGCCACTCGGAGGAGTCGACGGCCCGGGGCGGGACGGAGCGTCCCGGGACCTCGCTCGGGGTGGGCTCCCTGCCCGGAAAGCCGCTGGTCACGATGCCCTTCTTTATCCCGCGCAGGACCCAGACTCTAGGCAGTCTCCCCTCACCTGTCCGAGTCGGCGTAGCTCAGGCCGAAGCTTTCGAACGCGAACTGGAAGTCCGTGAAGACGCACGTCTCCATGCTCCTCGCGAAGGGGAGCCAGTTGACGAGAGAGGCGGGCCTGACGTGCAGGCTCCTCACTCGCCCCTGCCCGTCCAGCTGCACGACCTGGATCAGGTCTCCGCTCGGGCTCTCGATGCGGCAGAACGAGAAGTCGTCTGCGTTCAGACGGCCGGTCCCGGCGGCCTGGGTGGCGGTCCCGTCCCCGGGCATCCTGTCGAGGAGCTCCCGGAGGATCACCTCGCTGGAGTATATCTCCTGAATCCTGACCATGGTGCGCGCCATCGTGTCTTCCCCGGGGTCCGTCTCCATGTTGACGTAGATGTCCCCATACGGCTCGATCGGATAGGTGAGCCGGTCGTCCCATTGGACTCCGGAGCCGCGGGCCGCCGGGCCCACCGCTCCCAGGGCCAGGGCCTCCTCCCTCGGGAGCCTGGCGGTGTTCTGCAGCCTGTCGAGGAATATCCTCGACGAAAGGAAGAACTCGACCAGCCCCCTGAACTCCTTCACGACAGCCCGGACCGAGTCGGACAGGTCCTTCCTCTCCGCCTTGGAGATGTCGGCCCTGACGCCGCCGAGCCTGTTGGCCCCGAAGAGGTACCTGTGCCCGAAGTGCCTCGCGTTCAGGCGCAGCACGTCCTCCCTCAGTATGTTCGCCTGCGCTGTCGCGACGTTCTGGCTCGCCGCCTCCGCGAGGCGCCCGAACGCGTACAGGTGGTTGTATATGCGCTCCAGTTCTATGGCGACCGCCCTAGTCCACTTCGCCTGCGAAGGGACCTCGAGGCCCAGCGAGTCTTCGACCGCGTTCAGGAAGCACGCCGAGTACGATGCCGAGAAGTTCCCAGCGGAGCGCTCGACCAGCAGGAGGGCGTCCTCGGGGTCCCACCCCAGGACCTTCGTCTCGACTCCCCTCTTCTTGAAGTTGATCTGGGGGATCACCTTGACGACCCGCTCTCCATATGTCACGAACTTGAAGCCGCCCGCCTCGGGGACCCCGTATGTCACCGGCCCGTAGGGGAAGGTGAAGACGCCGTAGCCCTCGACCCTGCCCCCCAGGTCCAGGTCGACGGGCGAACCAGGCCGCGTCTCTCCGCCCCTGAGCAGCACGCCGAACTCTTCCCCCAGCTTCGGAGGCAGGTCGCTCAGGATCGTCCTGTTGTTGGCCGTGTCTGAAAGGAGCGCATAGCTCCTCCCGCTCGCCTGGAAGACCGACGACAGCTGGACGGACCCTCCGACCTCCTCGACCTGCTTCCTCTCGACGTACTTCGGGATCACTGTCTTTTCCTCCTTGTCAGACTCCCAAGCTCGTGGCCGCCTGAAGGACGACGGGGATCATGTAGACTCCGATGATCAGAGAGACCGCGAGGTTGGCGAAGGGGATGGCGACCGATACCCAGCTCTCGTGTTCCGCGGGGGGCAGCGGAGGTTCTCCTGCACCTCCAGAGAGGGAAGGGGACGTCGGCTGGCCGAAGACCATCTTCACGGCCTGCCTGTTGAGGCCGATGAAAGCGTACATGTAGGCGAGGGCGAGGAGGCCCGTAAGCACGTAGTCCCCGGAGCTCAGCGCCTGGGAGAGGATGAGGAACTCGCCGACGAAGACGCCGAAGGGCGGGGCCCCGGTCACGGACAGGCAGGACAGCGTGAAAAGGTAGCCGCTGGCCCTCAGCCTCTTGACGACCCCCTGGACCTCGCTCATGTTCTTGCTGTCGTAGGCGACGAGGACGTTGCCTGCCTCATAGAATGCAGAGGACTTCCCGAAGGCGTGGGCGATTATCTGGACTATGGCCCCGATGGCACCGACCCCCCCCAAGGCGAAGCCGACCAGGATGACCCCCATGTTCTCCATGCTGGAGTATGCGAGCATCCTCTTGTAGTTCCGCTGGCTTCCCATGATCACCGCGGCCAGCAGCGCGGTGAACACCCCGAAGCCGACCAGCAGGTTCTGCATGGGGGCGAAGACCGACGAGCCCCGCAGAAGGTCGAAGGTCCTGACCAGGGCGTAAATGGACGTCGGGAGGAGGATCCCAGAGAACATGGCGCTCACGGGCGACGGGGCTTCGCTGTGGGCGTCCGGCAGCCAGGCGTGCATTGGCGCTAT
>JASHUK010000079.1 GCA_030040055.1 Nitrososphaerales archaeon
GCCGACGGCGATCGCCGCGCAGTACCTCGGAGGCGAGAAGAGCGCCGCAGTCGCGGCCAACTTCTCGGTCACCGTGTCGAAGAAGGCCCCCGTGGTCACGGTGACGTGCACGAAGTCCAGGCTGGCGATCTCTTCGTCGGCGACTTGCCACGTCAAGGTCGCGGGGTACCAGCCCTACGGAGCCGTGAGCTGGAGCACGTCGGGGGGCTCGGGGACCGTGACGTTTTCTGAACCGACCTGCGCGCTCAGCTCCGGCTGGACCTGCTCGATCAAGGTGACCGGGACGGGCGCTGGCCCCGTCACGATACTGGCCTCCTACCCGGGGAACGAGGACAACGCGGCGGGCTCTGGGACCCACGCCATTACCGTGACGTGACCCTCCTGAGCAGGCGAAGGCGACAGAACACCGCGGCCCGATGGAAATATCGTTAAATAATCGGCGAGGCGGCGCGAGGCGCAAGGTCAGTCACATGCCAAAAAGAAAAGGCGAATCAGACGACTCAGAGGAACACTCCTCTGAAGCACATGGAACGGCGCCGCAGGCCCCTGCGCAACAGCAGAGGTCCTCTCCTCCAAACCACATCTATGTCGGCAAGAAACCGGTCATGAGCTACGCGATGAGCGCGCTCATCCAGCTAACACAAGCCGGCGAGGTCGTGGTGAAGGCGAGAGGGATGGCCATCGGCAGAGCCGTCGACGTGGCGGAAATCGTCACGAAGAGGCTAGGCAACGGCCAGTTCCGCGTCAAGGACATCGGCATAAACACCGAAGTCGTTGGCGAGGGCGCCGAGATGAGGAACGTCTCCTCAATCGAAATAGTCGTCGGCAAGTAAGAACACAGGCACCACCACGAGTTCGGAGGTCAGTGCTTCCCCAGCGTCAGCGCTCCTGACGCGAGGCAGAGAGCACGCTTGGCCTCCCTGCTCATCTTTTTGATCTGAGACTCACGCCTCAGCGCCTCGCGCCCGTTACGCACGCGTTCGACGTAGACGAGCCTTACCGGGCGCCTTCCCCTAGTGTACTTCGCGCCGGTCCCGGAGTTGTGCTGGGCGACGCGGCGCGCCGGGTCCGTCGACCACCCGGAGTAGAGCGTCCCGTCGGAGCACTCGACGATGTACACCCACGACCGCGCGCGCGGCGAGGAGCCCCCGGAGCGCGAGCCTCGACAGGCGGGCGAACTTGACGGAGCCCTCAGCTTGCTCGCGACGCCGCGGCCAGACACGGACGTGTCAGCGAGCAAATCTTTTTTAACTGATTGTTCGTCGGCAAAGTTCAACAAAAAGTTGGTTGATACTCGGACGCAGCCCGTCTCCCGCACGGGGGCTGCGGCGCCAAGATTCTCTGACTCTGACTTCTACAGACTGGCTGACACATACGGCACCCCGTACTATCTTGTCGACGAAGCGACGCTCCGCAAGAAGGTCGGGGAAGTTGAGCAGGGCTTCTCGGAGTTCCGAGGAGCTTTCAGGGTCGCCTACTCGGTGAAGGCGAACTTCAACCCCTCCGTGATCAGGACGTTCGTGAGCGAGGGGATAATGTTCGACCTGACCGCGCCGGCCGAGCTCCAGTTCATCCTGAAGTGCGGCGGGTCCGCGCAGAACGTCCTCTACACCAGCATCACGGAGACGCTCGCAGAATACGAGACGATACTGAAGATGGGGGTGGACAGGGTCGTCGTTGCCAGCTACAACGGGGCCGCCAACCTGATAGAGGCGGCCGCGAAGACCGGGGTGAAGGCCCGGGTCATGGTCAGGGTCAACCCGGAGGTCCACGTCCATGCCGAGCTGCGCGGGTCGATGGGGCACGGCAAGTTCGGGCTCCAGTTCGAAGGGACGAGCCAGGACACGGCCCACAGCGTCCTGAAGAAGATCCTCACGTCCCCGGCGGTGGCGTTCGAGGGCTTCCACTTCCACCTGGGGAGTCAGGTCGAGGACCCGTCCTGCTACTCGGAGGCCCTGGAGAAGCTCGAGAGCTTCGTCCTCCAGTCCCGCAGGACGCTCGGGGACTTCGAGGTCAACACGGTGGACATCGGAGGAGGCCTCCCGTCGCCGTACGGGCGGAAGGTCCCGTCCCCCAAGGACCTCGGAGGGAGGATAGTGGGGCAGCTGAACAGCATGGTCGAGAGCATGGGGAAGAGGTTCACCCTCGTCGCGGAGAGCGGGAGGTACCTGACGGCGGAGTCGACAGTCCTCGTCTGCAGGATCGTCAACGTCAAGAACTTCGGGGAGAACAGGTACGTCTACGTCGACGCGGGCTATCACGTCCTGCTGGACGCGGCCCTGCTAAGGCACGAGTACCCCGTCGAGGTCGTCCCCGGGGGGAGGCAGGCCGGGCACAAGACCGTCCTCGTGGGGAGGCTCTGCGACCCCCTGGACGTCTTCCCGACTTCGAGCAGGTCCAAGCTGGGCGGCGCCGAGGTCGGCAAGCTGGTCGTCTTCAGGGAGGCCGGCGCTTACTCGATCGTGCTCAACATGCCCTTCCACAGCCAGCCGAGGCCCCCCGTCCTGATGAGAAACGCGCAGGGGGACTACCTGGTGGTCAGGAAGCGCCAGGACCTGGAGGCCCTCTTCATGGAGGAGGGCGGAGACTGCCTCCCGTCCTGAGTCGCGAAGGCTCCCGGTGGCGGCGCCGATGACCCTCGAGGTCGTCATGGGGCCGATGTTCTCGGGAAAGACAACCGAGCTGATCCGGCTGGTGGAGAGGGACGTCTACGCGAAGAGGAAGGGCGGGATATTCAGGGTGTCGTTCGACGCCAGGTACCAGGCGACTGGGGTGGTCGCGCACAGCGGCCTGCGGTACGACGCCTACACTCTTGAAGCGACGGAGCAGGGGCTCGCGAAGCTCGGGGGGACCGTCGAGTCCGCGGGGCTCGAGACCGTCGGAGTGGACGAGGTGAACTTCTTCCCAGAGTCGATAGTCGGGGTCCTCGACAGGCTGGCCGACCGGAAGAGGGTGATAGCCTGCGGGCTCAACCTCGACTTCCGGGCTGAGCCCTTCCCCTCGACGATGGGGCTCGCGGCTAGGGCGGACGCGATCACCTACCTCAGCGCCGTCTGCGTGATGTGCGGCAGGGAGGCGACCCGGACCCAGCGGCTGGTCCAGGGGAAGCCGGCGACCAGGGACTCGCCCACGATCGTCGTGGGGGGCAAGGGGCTGTACGAGCCGCGGTGCCGCTCCTGCTACGAGCCGCCAGCATAGCCGCCCCGCGGCCGGGCCGCTACGGTGCGAGGACTCTCGACAGGACGTCCCTCCCCCTCAGGGTTCCCAGAGAGCCCGAGCGCGCCCCCCTCTCTGTGAACCTCCTCCCGTCCCCCTTCGAGTCCCCGCGCGAGACAAGCAGGGGGACCGGGTCTGACGAGTGCATCCCCATCGTGCACGGGGTGGCGTGGTCGCACGAGACCCCGAGCCTGACGTCCCCGCGCAGGCGCGCCACCCCGGAGAAGAAGTCCATGTCCACCTGCTCTATGCAACGCTTCTTGCCGGAAGGGTCGGAGTCGTGCCCGAACTCGTCGGGGCCCTTGATGTGGACGTAGACGAGGCGCCCCTCCCCCACGCCTCCGACGAAGAGCCTCGCCTTCTCCGCGAGGTCGCTGCGGTCCTTCACCGGGAGCATCCTCATCCCTAGCAAGCGCGCGATGCCGACCTCTGCCGGCATCTCGACTATCGCCGCCCCCTTCACCCCGTGCCTCTCCTCGAAGGGCTGGAGCGCGGGGACGTGGTCGCCGGCGTCCCTGAGCAGGACGCAGTTCGCGGGGAGCTTCCCCTCCCCGACCCTGGCAGCGTTGGTCTTGCTCTTGGAGAGGACTTCAGCGCTGCGGCGGGTGAACTCGTTGACTAGCTCCGCGGCGAGGAGCGCCCCCGCCCTCGCGGACTCGGGCCTGCTGGGGAGGACGGCGTCGGTCCCGGTGAGGCGCCTCGCAGCCCCGAAGCCGCCCACCTTCGAGTAGGCCGGGTCGGTGTTCGTTATCTCCGCCGAGAGGGGCTGCCGGGCCTTGATTACCAGCACCCCCCTGTACGAAACCGTGGCCCTGAACTCTATCTCCGCGCCGGGGACCTTCACGGTGTTCAGGTCGTCCTGGAGCCGCGACGCTTCCTCCTGTGACAGGTTCCGGCCCGCGCGCCTGTCGACGATCCTCTTCCCGGCCACCGACGCGAGGTTGGCCCTCAGCGCCAGGTCGCCGTTCCGGAAGTCCAGCCCCGCGCCTACGGCCTCGACCACCCCTCTTCCGGGGTAGCCGCCGTCAAAGGAGTAGCCCAGCATGTTGAAGACCGCGATGTCCGACTCGGGCGCGACCCCTCTCCCGACCGTGACGACGCTTCCGAGTCTGGAGGCGTGGGCGACCCCGTCGAGGTTGGGGGTGTATGCTGCTTCGAGGGGGGTCGTGTAGTTCAGGGACGGGTTGGGCCTGTCCGCGCACCCGTCAAGGAGGACGTACCCGGACTTCACATCCCCCGGCGGCGCGGCGGCGGATTATCTCCCTTTCGCACCCTGCCCGGGGGCGGCCTCCCAGAATCCTAATATGACTACCGGCTTCTGCGCGTGCCCCCATGGTGGAGATCAGGAAGGACTACTTCAGCGAGAAGCTTTCGATCATACTCCCGGACAGGGGGCTGAAGCCCGGGCAGACGGTACCGCAGAAGGCCGAGAAGTGCAACTACTGCCCGGGGAACGAGGAGATGACCCCGCCTGCGGACCTCGTCCTTGTGAAGCGGGGGGACACGCTGCTGAAGCAGACCGACGCCGAGGACGACGTGGTGCAGGGGTGGGCAGTCAGGATATTCCCTTCGAAGGCTCCGCTGGTCACCCCCACGGCGCCCGCGTCGTACGGCGAGGCCCCGCACTACAGCGAGCCCGCGGTCGGATACCACTACGTCCTGGTGGCGACGCCTAAGCACGACCAGGGCTTCTCGAAGATAGACGTCGAGCAGTGGACCAACATTCTCGCATCGATGCAGGACAAGGTGCGGTGGCTCTACTCGCAGAAAGGGGTGGGGTACGTCCTCGCCTACGCCAACAGCGAGTCGGAGGGGACCCCTACCGCCGTCCACCCGAGCATCCAGATACTCACCACCCCCAGGGTCCCTCCAGCCGTCGAGCAGGAGGCAGAGAGGGTGCAGGCTTCGCTGAACGAGCTCGGGATCTGCCCGATGTGCCAGGTCGTCGCGACGGAGACCGGAGGCCCCAGGCAGATACTCGCCACGGACTTCTTCATCTCGTTCGCCCCGTGGGTCTCGACGCAAGCCTACGAGTATTGGATCTATCCGAAGAGGCACACCACAAGCGTGCTGAAGCTCTCGCAGAAGGAGATGATGGACCTGGCGCTGATGCTTAGGTCGACTCTCGGGGGCATGGCTCGGGCCCTCCAGACGGAGACATTCACGATGGTCTTCCACAGCTCGTCGGAGAAGAAGACCACGAAGCAGATACACTGGCACATGGAGATCTACCCCGGGAGGGCGAGGCCGGCGGGGCTGGAACTGGGCGGGGGGGTCTACGTCAGCGACTTCTCCCCCGAAGCGGCGGCGCAGGTCCTCGGGGCCAGCGCGAGGAAGGAG
>JASHUK010000002.1 GCA_030040055.1 Nitrososphaerales archaeon
GAGGGAGACAGCCTTTGCAGTGGCATCTACAATGTCTGTTATTCGCATCTGTATGTCTAACACATATTTGCCAGTAAGAGGATCTAAGTCAGGCCCGCTTTCCACTTCTTCAATCCGTACATTCGCGGGCATCTCCACCAAGTCCGCCGCTCCACTAACTTGTAGGCGAATTGGTATTTACGTGTAAGCTGGGGGGAGATTTTGTCAACTTCGTTGCACGCTCGTCTCGGTTCTGGGTGGCCATGTCGCTGGGCGCCTGCCATCGCGGCCCCCGGTCTGCCGGACGGGACATGTTCTGGCAGAGCCCGGCTGCGCCTTGGCCTCGCTCATCCCACCTTCATCGGGAGCGAACAGCCGCGAAAGCTCAGGCCCCGCCCGGTGGCTCCGGTGGACCTGTTGATTCGTGAATGCCGAATGGCTAACGACGCGTGCCGGGCCGCAACTTAGTCCGCTGTTGACAGGTTCGTAAAGCACTTCTTCAGGATCGTCACAGCGCCAGCTTCTTCCTCTTCGGTCACACCACGCATCATCTGCTTACTCACCACGGACACAACGTCCGGTACGGACTTCCAGCTGGTGGCGCCCTTGGGAGTGAGCTCGAGAAAGTTGGCGCGGCGGTCCTTCTTGTCGGGGGTCCTCAAGAGCCAGCCCTTCCTGACCAGTTCGTCCACGAGGATTGCCATGCTTCCAGACTCTATCCCTAAATCCTGCTGCAACCTCTTCTGCGAAATCCGCCCCGCCACACTCACCCGGTAGAGGACGTACCAAGAACTCTGGGTCAGGCCGAAGGGCTTCAGGAGCCTGTTAACCTTGACCATGGCCGCGTGGTTGACGAACTTCACCCAGTATCCGAGCCTCTTGGTGTGAGGGTTTCCTTCCATGTCAGCGTCCTCCATCCTCCCCCTCTATTTCAAGTTGCTTGATGGCAATTTACTTTATACAAAGGTTTTTTATAGGGGGCAATCTAGAACGACCCGACTACCACGACTGCAAATCTCATGCGCGCAGTAACCATCGACAGTTTCGGCGGCCCTGAAGTGCTTTCAGTCAGGGACATCCCGCGCCCAAAGCTGACGCCTGAACAGGTCCTGGTCCAGGTCGAGTCGGCAGGGATCGGAATCTGGGACGTCGGGGAACGGGAAGGGATGATCGCAAAAGCGAGCGGGATAGTGCCCAAGTTTCCGTGGACCCTGGGTTCGGAGGGCGCGGGGAAGGTAGTCGAGGTCGGGGTGAATGTAACCGACGTCCGGGAGGGAGACAGGGTATACGGAAGCGTCTGGGCGACCAATCCCAAGGCAGGGTTCTACGCCGAATTCGCTGCACTGGACGCTGACAGGACCTACAAGGTGCCTTCGGCCCTCACCACCGAGCAGGCTGGAGCGCTGTTCATCGACGGAGGGACAGCGCTGCGCGGACTAGACGATGCCCTGGGGGTGAAGGCAGGCGAGAAACTCATGATCTTCGGCGCCAGCGGCGGACTGGGACACCTGGCAGTCCAACTCGGCAAGCGCCTCGGCGCCCGCGTGTTCGCGGTCGCGTCGGGGGAAGACGGCGTGTCCCTGGCCCTGCGCCTGGGGGCCGATGGTGCGGTGGACGGACGCGACGGGAAGGTGATGGCTTCAGGCCGTGAGTTCGCCCCGGACGGCTTCGATGCGGCCCTGGTCACCGTGGGCGGCGAGGAGTCTGCAAGAGCACTCAACCTGATGCGCCCGGGAGGGCGGGTCGCATATCCTTGGGTCAACCAACGTGCGCCTCCCAACGCGCCGCCGACGGTCAGCCTTCACGGTTACAACGGGGCCATGGACCGGGCCCTGATAGCCAAGCTTAGCATGCTAGTCGACTCCAGCGCTTTCGAGGTTCACCTCGGAAAGACCTTCACCCTTGACCAGGCCGTGGATGCCTACCAGGCGGTACGCTCCCACCACCTAGGCAGGCTGGCCCTGCTGCCTTCGAAGTAGCGGCGTGAGAACTTGGGCCAAACCCCACAGCGCACTGCTGACATCGCGACGCCTCCGCCTGCGGCCGCTCCCGACCGCCGCTACATGACGAGGGTGCTCCTGAGCGTCACCGCGGTGGCTCTGATGATAAACTACGTCGAGACCATGGTGATCCCTGGCGTCCCCACGATACAGAAGGACTTCGCGACGACCGCCACGGTGGCTTCTTGGATAACCTCTGCGTTCCTCATCGTCGGCAGCGCAGCCTCGCCGCTATTCGGGAAGTTCGGCGACATCTACGGCAAGAAGAAGATGTTCCTCGTCGCGCTCGTCTTCTACACCTTCGGAGTGGGCATCGCCGGCTTCTCTCCCTCGATCTACTTCCTGCTGGCGGCGCGGGCCATCCAGGGGGTCGGTTTCGCGATCATCCCCATTGGTCTCGCGATAATCGCCGACGTCTTCCCCAGGGAGAGGATCGCCGCGGCCCAGGGCATCATCAGCGCCACCTTCGCCATAGGCGCCGCAGTCGGCCTGATCCTGGGGTCGTACGTGGTCCAGGACTTCGGCTGGCAGTACGCGTTCCACACGGCCTTCATCCTGAGCGTCGCCCTCCTGATCATGACCGCGAAGATCCTCAGAAAGGACGTCCCCGGCGTCAAGCGGAGCGTGGACTACCTGGGCGCGGGGATACTCATGGCGGGCGTGTCGCTCCTGCTCGTATACGCCACAGAGGGTCCCACGATCGGCTGGCTCTCCGCCGAGAACCTCGCATTCGTCATCCCCGGAATCGTCTTGACTGTCCTGTTCTTCTTCTTCGAGAACGGAAGGAAGGAGCCGCTGATAGCACTGAGCCTCCTGCGAATCAGGAACGTACTGGTCGCCAACCTGGTGGGCATCGTCTCCGGAATGGCGATGTTCATGCTCTTCTTCGCCCTCGTGTACTACGCCCAGGTGCCGAGCCCGTACGGTCTGGGCCTGGGGATAATCGCCACCGGCCTCACCCTGGGGCCGGCCACCTTCGTGATGCTCGCAGTCGGCCCCCTGGCTGGTAGGGCAACGGCCAG
>JASHUK010000080.1 GCA_030040055.1 Nitrososphaerales archaeon
CCAGAGTTTCATGAACTCCCTGTGGTGCCAAAGCTTACCCCTTCTGAAAGTCATTCAGCGCCCTCCGGACTCAGGCGTGGCGCAACGCGCGCACGCGAAGCCCGCGCAAGATCGGCCGGTCCATTCTCTCGCCACTAACCGGCCCCTGCGGGCACCCCGGATATATGCGGGACTCACATGACGTGACCCTGGAAAAACCCACCCGTCAGTGGTAGATGCCGCGGTCCCGAGGCTCGCGCGAAGAGACAGTTCTCCTGGCCTCTTCCTTCAACGGCTCGACTGAAATCTCGAAGCCAACGAGCGAAGACAGCGCCTCCAAGATGCTTGTCACCGACCTCGGGTGGGGCCACGGCTCCCCGTGGTCGACGCTGACCTTGTAACCCCTGATGCCATACTCCGGGGCGACCGCGACTACCATCGAAGAGAAGAACGGAGCCGGCTCGTCGGAGATTATCCCCACCCCATGCGCCTTCAGGTTCTCGACCCCCGCGGCGTCTGTCGAGAAACCCTTGGGCTCCGGACTCTGGTCAGGGGAGAGCGGGTTCTCGGCCCATCTCGCTCCGACCGAGAACAGCTCCTTCACTCCGTATCCTTTGGCCAGTTCCAACACGGTCTGCGCGAACTCGTACTGATCCTCGGAGGGGCTGGCGTCTCCCGCAAGAAGTAGGATGTCCTTCTTCCCCTTAGACGAGTAGATCCCACACTCGGGGAGGCTGACCGTCCCGTCCTCCCTCACGAGGACCTCCGGGACGAAACCAGAGGCGCGGATGGTCGCCACTCTTTCGAACTTCATCTTCTCGCGCATGTACTCCGCCGTCTCCCTCGCCTGGGAATACAGGGTCCTGTACTGGGCCAGTCCTGTGGACAACGAGACTATCATCGTCGGCTCATTCAGCGGGGGGCCGCTCGTCTGAGACACGTCGAGCCACAAGAGCAGCCATCCGAGCGCGGCCCACTCCTAATAAGGCTCGCGAAGAGAATTCTCTAACTCTTGGACACTTCTGCCGAGCCGCCCGGCCGGTCCCCGTCGAGGCGAGGGTTTCATGTCTTGTACTGTTCGGCCCTGATGGAGTCGCTCGGACCGCTTCCCCTTCCTCTCTCTGCCCACCTCACGGCGCGCCATGCCACGAATAGGGAAAACGCGCTCAGCGTAAAGACCAACGCCTCGAAGCCGACGAGCCCAATCGATGTCGCGAAAGGAACCAGGAAGTCAATCATGCCCATGGGCATGGCGACGAGAAGGAGCCTCCTGTCCCCGTACACTGCCGCCATGACGCAAAGGTAGCCCCAGGCGAGATGAACCATGATGGAAGACAGCCTCTCGATCGTCCCTAGCGCCACGGCCGCGAGAGCCTGTGGAGCGGAGTCGAACAGTCCGGGCGAGTCTGTGCTCAGCACCTGGTAGACCATCTGCGACAGGGACGAGCTTGTCGACAGGATGGCGTAGTATGCGACGAGGTTGACCAGCGAGAGGACCCCGAGGAGAACTCCGTTCTCCCAGAAGGCCAGTCCTGCCCCGTAACCTTCGGCATCCTTGGTCCCCATCCGGCCCCTCTTGACGGCGTACCAGGCAACCACATATGCCAGCCCCACTTCGAAGAACACCGTCTGGAGACCGTAGTACGCGCCCAGCTCGACGCTGGTCTGTCCGAAGCGGCTTGTCACCCAGCCTACGGTCGGAATCTGCACCGCGTACTTGAGGGCGATGGCGACGGAATATGCCACGAAGGAGTAGGCTAGAACGGCAGCTTGGAAGCCTCGCCGCCTGCGAAGATACAACAGCAGAGCGACGCACACCGCGACCACGAGCATCGGCTGTACGATGAAGACGGGGTCGATGTTCTGCACGGCTGCCCTACCGTAGTTTGGGCATCGTGTTAAGCGTGCGAGAGACGAATTGCGCCCATTGCTGGAGGCAGTCGGGCACCAAGGCAGCCCGTGCGCTCAAGGTCGCCCTAGCAATGACCCGGGGCGGACAGCTCTCGCGAACTGCTCTGTGGCCCCTTCGCTTTCATGATGACAATCCGATCCCCCTTCTTCACCCACGACACTCTCTCGTTCGCGCTGGTCGCGTTCAGTCCCAGAGCCTGTTGGACGTGTCTTGGGATGGCGGCCGTCCCATTCCTTCTGAGCATCGTCTTCCTCCAGTCGGACTGCGGGGTCGCCTTGGATACCACCACCTCACCCCCGGCCGGCGTCCACAGCAGCTTGGACCTCTCGTTCCGCTTGGGTTCAATCCCCAGCGCCTCTGTAACCCTCCGAGGCACGTCGGTCGTTCCGCCTCGTCTTAGGACCGTTTCGCCGAGCAAGAGCTCTTTCACCATTGTGCACGCATCGACTCCCCCGTTTCTCTAGGGCTATTTCTGTCACCCTTCGCGCGAGCTGACGGGCGGGCTCAAGCGCGTGCCCTGACAGGTTGGATGGATGACGCTTTGTCTATCTTAAATACTCTCGCGGGCTTGAGAGTCGAAGCCCTCGATGAAGGCATACTGGAAGACGCTTTCTCACAACGGGGTATGTTTCCCTGACCCATATGTCCCCTCGGGCCTCAGCATCCTAGTAAAGGGAAGGCAGGCGCCCCTCGTTCCGCTCGCAGACGAGATGGTCTACCAGTTCGCCAAGAAGAAGGACACGCCGTACGTCCGCGACCCGGTGTTCATCTCCAACTTCATGAAGGACTTCGCGGGCCTCCTTCCGGACTGGTGCAGGGGGGCCAAGTTCGAGGAAATTGACCTCTCCCAGTTCCACAGGAGGGTCGACCGCGAGAAGGCTTCGAAGGAGACCATGGGCAAGGAGGAGAAGAAGGCGCAGGCGGCGTCGAGGAAGGAGCGCCGCGAGGCCCTGAAGGCGAAGTACGGACGAGCCGAGCTGGACGGAAAGGCGGTAGACATCGCAAACTGGATGGTGGAGCCCCCCGGGCTCTTCATGGGCCGCGGGTCCCATCCCATGAGGGGCAGGTGGAAGCCGCGCGTCGGGCAGGAGGACGTCGTCCTGAACCTCGGCGAGTCGGCCGCGGCCCCCCCGGGCAAGTGGAAGGAGATCGTCCACGACCACGAGTCGATGTGGATGGCGAAGTGGGTCGACAAGCTGACCGGGAAGGAGAAGTACGTGTGGCTCCATGAGGGGACGCCGATACAACAGGCGAGGAACCGCGCGAAGTACGACAACGCCATGAAGGTAGGGACCCACCTCGGCAAGATCCGACAGAGGATAGAGAAGTCGCTGGACTCGAAGGACGAGGTGGAGAGGCAGGTGGCTACGGTCTGCTACCTTATCGACCGCCTCGGCATGAGGGTCGGGGACGAGAAGGACGAGGACGAGGCAGACACCGTGGGCGCCAGCACGCTCAGGGTAGAGCACGTCAAGATGTCTGGACCGACGGTCGAGTTCGACTTCCTCGGCAAGGACAGCGTCCCCTGGAGGAAGGCCGACACCCCTCCGGCGTCTGTGGTGC
>JASHUK010000081.1 GCA_030040055.1 Nitrososphaerales archaeon
AGCTCAAGGCTTCCACCCCGCCTTTCACGTCCTTCCTGCTCAACAAGATATTGCAGGGCATGCAGTCGAAGGACCAGGCGGCGGCGTCTGCCGGGAAGCTGGCGAAGGGCATGGTCCTGCGCTTCGACGTCGAGGAGGCGGAGGGCTCGATCTCGAAGCTGGTCGTCGAGAACTACGGGGACAAGGCGCGGCTGAACGAGATACTCAGCACGGTCTCCTGGACCTTCTCCCGCATGCTGGAGAAGTAGCTACCCTTCGGAAAGCACGTCGCTGAGTGTAGGCGGCTCATACCTCGGCGACCTCAGATAGAGCCCGGCCGCCGCGTTGGCGAGCCTGACCCGCTCCCCGGGCGGGACTCCCTTGAGCCTCCCGTAGATGGAGGCCGCGTTCCATACGTCCCCCGCCCCCGTCCGGGTGCCGGGCATCACCTTCGCGACCCTGCTCCATGACACGGCGCCGCCGCCGTCAGACGTGTAGGAAGCCCGCTCCGAATGCAGGTCGAACGACACCCCCAGCCTGCCGGCGACGGCCCCGCACAGGACGTCGAGCCGCCTGCCGCGGACCCCGAGCAGACGGGCAGCCGCCCTCCCCTCCCACTCGTTCATGCTGACCCAGTCGGCCAGGCCGTCTCTTCCGACCGCCGACATGAGCGACAGGAACTCCTCCGGCCGGTCCCGGAAGTCGGCAGGGTCGAAGAATATCGTCTTGTTCGGGCCGAGCCGCGACCTCAACGCCGACAGGAGCTCGCTCCCCGACCCGTTCGCGGCCCAGTTCACCGCGCAGACCACCCGTGCCGACGCGAGGCTCCTCCAGTCTTCCTCGTCCAGCTTCTCCGGGCCGAAGGAGGCCGCCCCGCCGCTTTCTCCCAGCATGACGTTTGCTTTCCCCTCGATGGCCACCGTCAGCCCGGCGGGACCAGGCTTCACCCTGACTTCTGCGTCCAGCCCCTCGAACGGCCCCCGGAGGATCCGCTCGTGCTCGGGGTCGCTGTGCGTGACCAGAAGGACCCTCAAGCCCAGCCTCGCGAGGGCGTGCGCAAGGTCGACCGCGTTCCCCCCCGCCTTGTCGGACTGGGGGACGCCGTGGATGCCCCCTCCCCCCTCCGCCGCCTTGGCCTTCATCGAGCGGACGAGGCCGCCGAGGCTCCGGGCGCCGACGAGCCTGTCGACGAAGTAGTCGTGCATCACCGCGGCGTCGAAGGGCTCGGCCAACTCACTTCAGGATCTTCAGGCTTCTGACCATCCGCAGCCCGTTCAGCTCTGCGAGGGCGGCCCCGGGGATCTCACCCTCGACCACCAGCGTCATCTTCGCGTCGGGGACCATGTCCGGGTCGTCCGCGAGCGCCTGCCTGACGACCATCCCGTGCCTCGACAGTATCTCCGCGACCGCCGCCATCACCCCCGGCGACCTCGGGTCGGCCTCGACCACCACGGCGCTGTAGCCGAGCTGCGACACCAGGTGGGCCAGGCTCGCGCCCAGCGGCATGGTCTTGGAGAATATCGAGTAGAGGTACCTGTTCCCCCTGATCTGCTCGACCGTCTGCTTGACCACCCTGCGGTCGACCCCTACCGCCCTCGCCACGGCCGTGTAGTCCACTTCGACGTCGCCGACGTATATCTTGTCCTCGTCAGACACCCGCAGGCCGCACTCTATCATCTTCCTGACCACGTCGGGCCGCACCACCTGGCGCTGGAACTCCTTCCTGATCCTGGGCCACATCCGGGTGCTGCGGTGCTCTTCTGTACGCTAATGAGCCTTTCCAGACTTGCCGGGGGATTATTCGTACGCCTTCGTGACCGTGATCCCGTCGAGCATCACCCACGGGCACAGCGTGGGGGTCGAGACCTCCCACCACTCTATCCACTCCCTGGCCTTCGACAGCATCTGCACGGACGAGAACGCCCTCTGCAGGTCGTCGCCGACCCTCATCCCCTTCAGGGGCTTCGCGACCTCTCCGCCCTTCACGAGGTAGGCGCCGTCCCTCGGGACGGTGGAGAACTCTCCCGTCCTGTAGTTCTTGAACCTGGTGTACCAGTTGCTCGTCAGGATTATACCCTCGCCCATCTCCCTGACCATCTCCTCGTAGCTCGCGTCCCCCGCCCCGACCTCCAGGTTCCACGCGTGGGGCTGCACGAGCCCGGCGTTCCCCGTCGTCTCGGTCTTCCACTTCCTAGCCGTGGTCAGGTTGTGGAGGTAAGTGGACAGGACCCCGTCCTCGATGATCTTCACGGACTTCGTGGGCATCCCCTCGTCGTCGAAGCGCCGCCCTCCGAGCCCTCCCCGGACAGACCCGTGGTCCGTAAGGGAGAACTGCCGCGCCGCCACCTTCTTGCCCAGCTTGTCGGTCAGGTAGGACGTCCCCGCGTCGACCGAGAAGGCTGACGCCGAGTCCCCCACTATCTCGATGAGGTTCGAAGCGACGGTCGGGCTCATCATGACCCTGTACTTGCCGGCCTGCGGCTCAGACGCGTCGGCCATCCGCTTGGCGTCAGACCCGGCCCTCTCCCCCGCCATCTCGGGGTCGAACCCAGCCAAGGTGGCCGAACAGGAGAGGCCGTGGCCGCTGGCGTCGTTCGCCGCGAAGGAACGTATGTTGAGCTTGATGGAGGCGCGGGTCTCGGCTCCCTTCGTCCCCGACGAGGTGAGGATGGCGCTCGAGACGGTGGAAGCTTCGATCACGCCGGCGGACCTCTTCCCTCCGGCCTTCAGGGACGCGCCTATGGCCCTCTTCGCGAGGTCGGGGAGCTCCGGCCCCACGCTGTCCAGCTTCCTGTCGAAGCCGGCAGAGGCCGAGGGATACTTCTTCGCCGCGTCAGGGAGCGAGGCGTATTCGGACTGGGGCAGGCCCTTGAGCGAGGCGAACAGGTCGGAGACGAAACGCTTCACCCCGGAGGGCTCGAGGTTGGAGGTGGACGCGATCCCCCTCCGCTTCCCCTTCGCCACGTAGACCATCATCTCGGCCTCCTCGACGTGGTTCACCACGGTGACCGAGCTGTTCGCGAACCTGATCATCCTCTCCCTCGCCTTCGACGTGAGCGCTACCGCGTCCTCCGCCCCGAGCCTGTCCGCGGTCCCTATGGCGAGCTCGTTCAGGCCTTCGATGTCCAAGCTCTCACCTCGCCCCCAGCTTGATCCCGGCCAGCAGAGTCTCCGGCCCGCCTGTCCACACAGGCGCCCCCTGCATCGGGTCTCCCTTGCCGCAGGTGGCAGACTCGAACTCCAGCTTCTTGCTCCGCGCCTTCACGCTGCTCCACAGCCTGGGGGTCGTGATCTCCAGGACCGGGGCCTTCACCAGCCCCTTCACTTCGCCGTTCTCTATCAGGTAGGCCTCCAGGGCCACGTACCTCTGGTTGAGGCGCTTGTCGTCGATGTTCCACTCGGTGAACGACTTGAAGAAGACGCCGTGCTTCACCTCCTTGAGGAGCTCCTCGGTCGTGTAGTCTCCGGGCTCCACAAAGGTGTTCGCCATCCTGATGATCGGCTCCCTGTCGAACCCGGAAGCCCGGGACGCGCCGTTGCTCTCCACCCCGAACTCCGACGCGGTCACCCTGTTCTGCAGGAACTCGTTGATGTAGCCGTCCTTGATCAGCCTCCTCTTCCTCCCCGTGACCCCCTCGTCGTCGACCGGGGTCATGCCGTTGGAGTTCGGCAGAGTGGGGTCGTCGCTCACGTTGGCCTCCGCGCTACCTATCTTCCTGCCGATGCTGTCGGCCTTCAGGTAGGACTCCCCAGCCTGGGCCCCTTCTCTCCCGAGCACCCTGTCGGCCTCCTGCGGGTGCCCCACCGACTCGTGCGCGGCGATACCGGACAGCTCCGGGCTCAGCACCACGTCCAGGGTGTCCGTCGGGGGCTTGCGGGAGTTCCTGAGCACCTTCCCCATGACCTTGGCCTCCTCTTCGATCCTTGCGACGAGGCCTATCCGGTCCACGACCTCCAGCCCTCCCGTCTCCCCCTGCTGGATGAACCTCTGCGCCGTCTCTCCCCCCTCCATCGCGGTAAGCGAGCAGAACGACAGGATCCTCGGGATCCTCGCCTGCACCTTCGCCCCGTCGCTGTTCACGTAGTACTTCTCGTCCAGCCCGGCCAGTATCACGATTATCCTTCCGGGGATCTTGACCCCCGCCTTTCCGTCGGCTATCCTCTTCTCCGCCTCCATGAGCACCTCCCTCAGCCAGGTCGCGTCGGCCCCCTCGATCTTCTTCTTCTCCTTGGGCGCCCACTTCGCCTTCGCCGCCTTCGACGAATCGAACTTGATCGGCTTCTTCAGGATCGACGACGAGGCGCCGGCTAGCTTAACCGCCCTGGCGGCGAGGTCCTTGACGCTGGCGGCGTCCATCGAGTTGGTGGCGGCGAATCCCAATGCTCCTCTGGACAGGACCCTGATCCCCACTCCGTAGCCTTCTTCGAAGAAGGACGGCTGGGGCTCCCCGTTCTTCAGGACGAACTCCCTGACCCTCGTCCCCTGGACCCTGGCCTCGGCGTAGGTGGCGCCCGACGATTCGGCCCTCTTCAGCGCGTCCTCGGCCAGCCCCTTCGCCTGCTCTAAGTCCAACGCACGGGGCGCCGTCCGGATGATATTTCTGCGTTTCCGCGGGGGATGGGGACCCTTTCCTCGTCACTTCGCGGCTATTTCGATGGGGTCCCCCTTCACGGGCAGCGTCACCCTGCCTCTGGCCCCCTTGAACTCGGAGAAGAGCGAGGGGTGCTCCGTGTGTATCGGGACCACCCTCTTTGCCTTGACCGAATCGACCATGCGCCTGACCCCGTCCAAGGGGGCGTGCCCCGAGGCGTGGACCTGGTGGTAGCTGAACTTCAGGTGGGCCATCCAGTTCTTCACTACCTTCTCCTCCCTCTCCCCCTCCTCGTTGAAGGCTTCCGTCGCGGCGTGGACGTAGGTCCCTCCTCTGTCCGGCTTGATGTCGATGAGCTCGGTGAAGTTCCAGGCGTCCAGGTGGAGGAAGAGCTCCTTCTGTCGCGCCCTGACCTCCTCCGCGGGGACCCCTCCGTCGAGGAACCTCCTCTCCCACCGCAGATAGTCCTTGTCAT
>JASHUK010000008.1 GCA_030040055.1 Nitrososphaerales archaeon
AACGAGGAGACCGAAAAGCAGGACGCCCTCGTCAAGCAGATGTTCGACGAGTTCGCGTCCTTGTCAGCGGCTCCGGAGGCCAGGGCGGCGTGAGCAGGTCGTCCTCCGGGCTGGAGTACAGCAAGGTAGCCGAGATCCGCGGCCCGCTCCTCGTGGTGGACGGGGTCGAGAAGGCGGCGTTCGACGAGCTAGTGGAGATAGACGACGGCTCCGGGGCGAGGAGGCTGGCTAGGGTCCTCGAGACGGGTTTCGGGAAGGCCGTCGTGCAGGTGTTCGAAGGGACCTCGGGGCTCTCGGTGAGCGGCACGAGGGCGAGGTTCCTAGGGAAGACGATGGAGCTCCCCGTCTCCGACCAGCTGCTGGGGAGGGTCTTCGACGGGCTTGGGAGACCACTGGACGGTCTGCCCGAGCCGGTGGCGAAGAAGTTCCTCGACGTCAACGGGGCTCCCATCAACCCCGAGCGAAGAGACTACCCGACCGACCTGATTCAGACGGGGGTATCCGTCATAGACGGAATGCTGACTCTCGTCAGGGGGCAGAAGCTCCCGATCTTCTCCGGGGCCGGCATGCCGCACAACAACCTCGCCGCTCAGGTGGCCCGGCAGGCCACCGTCGTCGGGGAAGGGGAGGAGTTCGCCGTGGTCTTCGCCGCCGTCGGCGTGTCCCACAGCGAGGCGACCTTCTTCCAGCGGACGCTGGCGGAGTCCGGCGCCATCAGGCGCAGCATACTGTACCTGAACCTGGCGGACGACCCCGCAATCGAGAGGATCATAACCCCCAGGGTGGCCCTCACAGCCGCCGAGTACCTCGCTTTCGAGCTGGGGATGCACGTCCTGGTCATAATCACGGACATCACCAACTACGCGGAGGCCCTCCGTGAGATCTCGGCGGCCAGAGAGGAGGTTCCGGGGAGGAAGGGGTTCCCGGGCTACCTGTACACGGACCTTGCGACCCTCTACGAGCGGGCCGGGAGGATCAAGGGGCTCAAGGGCAGCATAACGCAGATGCCAATACTCTCTATGCCGAGCGACGACGTGACCCATCCGATCCCCGACCTGACGGGGTACATAACGGAGGGGCAGATCTTCCTGGGGCGGGAGCTCTTCAGGAAGGGGATCTATCCCTCGGTCTACGTCCTGTCAAGCCTGAGCAGGCTGATGGGCCCCGCGCTGGGACACGTGATAAAGCAGGGGAAGGCCCGCGCCGACCACCAGCAGGTAGGCAGCCAGCTGTACAACGCCTACGCCCGGGCCATAGAGCTGAGGGCGCTGGCGGAGATCGTGGGCAAGTCCGGGCTGACCGGGTCGGACCTGAAGTACCTCGACTTCGGGGACGCGTTCGAACAGAACTACCTGAACCAGGGCTACGACGAGAACCGGACCTTCGACGACACGCTCAGGATAGCCTGGGAGAGCCTGTCGATCCTCCCGCAGACCGAGCTCACCAACATCAAGGAAGAGTTCATCCAGAAGTACTACGTTCAAGAGAAGTCGTCCTGAGCCATGTCCGTCGCATCGGGATCGAATGTACTTCCGACGAAGATTGAGCTGATAGGGACCAGGCGGCGGCTCGCCACCGCCAGGCGGGTCAAGAAGGTCCTCGACGACAAGAGGGACGTGCTCCTCAAGAGGCTTGACGAAATGATCCAGAACGCCAGCCAGGCGAGGGACGAGATATCCCAGCCGCTGTCGGACGCCTATCTGGCCCTATACGACGCCTACCTCAAGCTGGGGCCTCTGAGGCTCGAGGGGATAGCCGCGAACACGCCTCCCATGATAGAGGCGGACGTGAGCGTCAGAAGGGTCGTGGACGTCGACGTGCCTACTCTCCAGCTGTCGGAGGGCGAAGAGGGCATGACCTACGGGTTCGCCGACACCAACGTGGCCGTCGACAGGGCTGCCCGCGAGATGAGGAAGGTCCTGCCGTCGATATTCAGGGCGGCGGAGTTCGAGAACGCCATCTTCAGGCTCGCGAAGGAGCTGGAGAGGACCCAGAGGCTGCTGAACGCGCTCGAGTACATGATAATACCGCGCTACGAGGGCTCCATCAGGTTCATCCAGCAGACCCTGGAGGAGAGGGAGAGGGAGGAGTTCAGCAGGCTGAAACACGTAAAGAAGGTGCTGGAGAGGAAGCAGGCGGCGTGAGCGAGAAGATCGTGGACGAGGAGTTCGAGGCGGCCGAGCAGAAGGTGGAGGCATCGCACCAGCAGGCGGTCGCCGAACTGAGGGAGAAGGTGCAGAGGGCGAAGTCGGCGGCCCTGAAGAAGCTCAGCCCTTAGAGGCCGAGTCCCTCAAGACCAGCGTCCGGATCACTCTCATCAGTATGACGACGGCTACGAGGAACCCTACGGTCGAGAGCGCTATCGCCAGTATCGGCCCTGGTATGCCGGACGGCGTCCCGAGGTAGTATCCGAGGTAGACCCCCCCTACGACAAGGGGTCCAGCCACCAGGGCGGTCACGACGACCACGACCAGGACGAGGTTTGCCCCCTTCCCTTTCCCCAAACTGGGGGCTCGCGCCACCCGCCGCCGTTAAACCGTTTCGCGGAAGCCTACTCGCACTTGCTGTAGCCGCAGTTCCCGCAGCGGTAGCACCCGTTCTCGAAGATCAGGGCGTTCTCGTGGCAGTCGGGGCACATCCCTCCCGTGGGGGCCCTCCCGGCGCCCGAGCCCTTCTGCTCTCCCTGGTCCTTGACCACCTGGTTCAGGGTCAGCAGCTCCAGGGCCTTGGCTATGGCGTCCGGGATCGAGACGAGCTGTATGCCCTCGTCCCACGAGGTGTACTTCCCCTTTATCCCCTTCAGGGTGGATATGACGCTCCTTACGTCCCCTCCGTGCTGGAGGTAGAGGCTGATCAGCCTCCCGAGCGCCTCGGCGTCCGCCTTCTCGTCTCCGCCAGACTTCCCGAGGGTGACGAAGACCTCCCTGAGCTCTCCGTCTATCAGGTTCCCGGTGAGGTATATCCCCCCTTGCGGGAGCCTGAGCTTCAGGGTCTTCCCCTCCATCACCTTCGGCCTCTCGAACGTCTTCTTGGCGACCTCGGCCTTCTTCGCCACCTTCTCGGTCTCGAGGATGCCTTCGCGGCTTCCTTCCCTGTACACGGTTATCCCCTTGCACCCCATCCGCCACGCGAGGAAGTAGATCCTCTCGACCTCCTCCGGGGTGATGTCCTGAGGGAGGTTCACGGTGCTGGATATGGCCGTGTCTATGTGCTTCTGTATCGTCGCCTGCATCTTCACCCTCATCTCCGGCTTGATCTGGTGGGAGGTGACGAAGTAGCTGGGCAGCTTCTCCTCCTCCCGCTCTCCCGTCATGGCCATGTACTCCTTCACGAGCGGGTGGAAGACCTTGAACTCGCCTTCGCTCAGGGACTTGCTCCTCCTCGTGTAGAAGAGGGCGAAGACCGGCTCGATGCCGCTGGAGCACCCCGCCAGTATGGACCCTGACCCGACGGGCGGGATCGTCGTGACCGCCGCGTTCCTGATGCCCTGCGAGCGAATCTTCTCCTTGACCTTCCCGTCGAGCCTGGACACGAAGGGCTGGGCGAGGTGCTTCTCCGCATCGAAGGCCGGGAAGCTCCCCTTCTCCTTGCCCAGGTCGCTCGAGTAGTCGTAGATGACGTTCGTTATCCGCTCGAACAGGTGGTCGACGAACCCTATCGTCGAGTCCTCGTCATACTTCAGGCCCAGCTTGATCAGCATGTCGCCGAGCCCGGTTATGCCCACGCCTATCCTCCTGCTCCACAGGGAAGCCTCCTTCTGCTGCGGGAGAGGGTGCCTCTCGGCGTTGTAGTCGAGGACGTTGTCCAGGAACCTGACCGCGTACTGGGCGGCCTTCGTCAGCGACTCCCAGTCGATGCTGGCCCTCTCCGTGAAGGGCTCCTGCACGAAGGAGCTCAGGTTCACCGACCCCAGGCAGCAGCAGCCGTAGCTCTCGAGGGTCTGCTCGGAGCACGGGTTGACCCCCTCCACCTCCATCTTGTTGTACTCCGTGGTCGACTCCCTCTTGATGGTGTCCCAGAATATCACCCCAGGCTCCGCCGACTCCCACGCTCCCCTGACCAGCGAGTTCCAGACGTCTCTGGCTCTGACCGTCCTGGTCATCTCGACCTTCTCGTTCCTGAACCTGAGCTGGAAGTCGCCGTTCGCCTCGACCGCCTTCATGAAGTCGTCCGAGATCTTCACGGAGACGTTGGCGTAGTTGACCTTCTTCAGGTCCCGCTTCACGCCGATGAAGTCGAGGACGTCCGGGTGGTCGACCCTGATGGTGATCATCAGGGCGCCTCTCCTTCCGGCCTGCCCTATCGTCCCCGTCGTGGTGGAGAGCAGCTCCATGAAAGACACCGAGCCCGAGCTGTATATCGCCGAGTTGTTCACCGGCGCCCCCCTCGGCCTAAGGATTGAGATGTCCGTCCCGACCCCCCCTCCGAAGGAGTAGGTCCTCGCCGCCTCCTTGCACCACTCGAAGATCGACTCTATCGAGTCTTCCTTGATTTTGAAGAAGTAACAGTTGCCCGTGAGGATGCCGTTTCCGATTGTGAATGTGTGCGTGACTGGTTCGGTGCAACAGTAGACTTCTCTCTCTTCGCCCAGCGGGACCACGTCCTTCACCTCGGTGTGGTTCCCAATCTTCTGGGTGACCCTCCTCTGGGCGAACTTCCTTCTGTGGTCTTCTCTCAGAAGGTCCCTCTCCAGCAGCGAGAACTTGGAGATGTTGACCCTGTACAGGGGCGCTTCCTCTCCTGTGTATGGGCTCTTCTCCCTCGACACGAAGATCCTGTTGGGGTACATTCCCACTCTGGCCATCTGCTCTCTGACCGTCCGCAGGTCGTCAAGGTCGGCTTGGTCGATGCCCACCTGCCCGTTCGACGTACAGTGGCCGTCTGTGGCTATGAGGCCGAGTATGAACCCGTACCAGTAGGATGCCGAGAGGCTGGTCGGAGGCAGCGACTTCAGGTCGTACTTGGACCTGATTCCGCCAACGAAGACGGCTCCCTTCCACGCCGGGTTGCGGCCGGCGTACGGCACCACGTGACCGTGGTCGCGCAGGTGTTCCGCGAGAACGGTCTGCCCGCCAAACAGGTATACGGCATAGGTGGTGGCAGCGCTGTTGCGCTGTCCGTCTCCGTAAATAATCCCGTGAACTACGCCGTCCCTGAAGTCCTGGTTGGTCTCTGGCCTCTCTGGTAGGGAGATGAACAGCTTCTTGCCTTTGAGGTTGACGGTGGTCGTCTTGGAGGGACGTTGGCTTGTATGGTAGAATATCGGCCACTCGTGGTTGCCGGTAGCCACGAACTCGTCGCCGTTCCTCAGGACGACGCGATAGACTTCCTGCCTACCATATGACTTGAAGACGACCGGCTTCCATCCCTCTTTCGTGAGGACTTGGACTTCCTTGCCAACCATGTCCCTTACCCTCGCCTTGGACACGCTCTCACTCACTGTCTCTACTTCTGAGACGAGGCTGTTGTTGTAGCCCAAAGTTTCCCTAGTGCCTCGGACGGTCTCTTTCACCAAGACCTCGGTGTCTCCGTCGAGACAGTTTAGCAGCGTCGACTTCCTGGGTTGCCCGGCCCCGAAGAGTATCCGTCCTCCCGGGACGAACCGGTAGTCCTGCAGCAGCCAGTAGAACCTGGCGGCCCACTCCTTCCTTCTCTCTTCGTCTGGCTCTGGTGAAGCGAGCTCTCTTGCGACCCTCCTCCACATGTCGTCAGGCAGCTTCTCCACCTGAAGCCCCTTCTGGTCTCTCAGCGCGTACTTCTCATAGAACACCCTCGCGCGCAGTTCATCTCCTCCGAACGCGGCCAGGGTCTCACTCGGAATCTTGACCTCTCCCTTCGACCCTCCGGCGTCCGGAGAGTCTCGTGGCTCTTCGACTATCGACGTCATAACCTTGGTCTCGACCCCCTCTCGCTCGATATATATCTCGTCCTCGGCTAACCCGGCGTTCACAACCCTTCGGCGACGACGCATGCTTTCTCCTTCGCATGAAACGAAAGTCGCGGTGAACTCTTTTTGACAGGAACTTTATCGGCCTTGCCCGGTCAGACAGCCGTCGAATACTGGATGCTCGCGACAGACTTGCATCTCCGACACCTCGTGGCGTTCTGAGGCAGCTTCGCCCCGCAGTTCTTGCAGACGGATATCGTCCTGTCGACCTTGAAGTACGGGAGCTTCGGGGTCGCGTTCAGTATCAGGTTGTAGATCCCCCTGACCTCCTCCGCGGAGCCGTCCAGGGTCACGGACATCCCCCCGTGGAGCCCTGAGGAGAGCTTCGTCATGTAGTCCGTCCTTTCCGTGTTCTCGAGGTCTGCCAGCTGAAGCCTGGGAGACTGCGTGTATCCGCCCTTCTGTAGGGGCTGCAGGTTGGCCTTGCCGTACTTCTCCGAGTCGAGCCCCGCGAGACGCGCTGCACCGTCGAGGTCGAGCATGGACACCCCGAGGCGGTCGATTCTGGTGGACTTGTCCCTGGCCACCTGGTCGGCCGTGTCGACTATCTTGAGGGCGAGCTCGTTCCTGGAGCCAGTGGTCGGGTCCCTGATGAGGCTTGCGAGCGCCTCCTCAATCCCGACCATGTTCATTATGAGAGGCATGGTGTCGGACGTGACCGCGTCGGACCCCCCCGCGAGGGAAGGCAGCAGGCCGCGCTTCAGGCTCCGCTCGACCAGCCTGCGCCTGGTCGAGAGGGCGTCGGAGGCGACCCCGATGAGGAGGGCAAGCTTCGCCCTGAAGTAGGTCTCGTCCTGGTTCGAGTCGTATGCCAGCCTTGGGAGGTTCAGGCTGAGCCCGTGAAGGAAGCTGACGTTGTCCGCCTGGGACTCCTGGGACAGGACGTTGCCGTTCAGGCCCAGGAAGCTCCGTCGCTGGTCGGACGAGAAGAACGCGACCCTCCCGCCGTTGAAGATTATCGCCGCCGCGTCCTTGAGGGTTCTTGTCTCGTCCACCCGGTTGGGCTTCGCAAGGAGCAGCCTGACGTCGGGCCTCGGGGTTTCTTCCACGTATGACCTGTAGGCCCCGAGGGCGGCGTCGAGCGTCTTCTCCATGACATCGCTCCCCACCTCGTCGCGCCTGTACTGGTTCAGCTCGATGCTGATCGACGGGAGCTGCGCTCCGGCGATTGACGCGCTCACGGTCTCGAAGAATCTGAGCAGGACGTACTCGAGCTCCCTCTTCCCCCTGGACTTGCAGAACGGGCCGATATACTGCAGGAAGTTCCTGAACGTGATCTCGTCGGAGACCTCCCTCGAGAGCATGGATGTGAGGTCCAGCACGATGTTGAGGGCCCTCTCAGCGCTCTCGGGACTGGGTATCATCGGCGAGTTGACTATCCTGCCCCTAGGGTTCAGCCCCGCGCTCCTGACTGACAGCAGGTCCACGAAGACGGTGTCCGGGGTCAGGGCCCACGAGCCTGCGTTCGCGATGTGGATGTCGCCCGAGAGGTGAGCGTCGGCGACGTCGCGGGGAAGCTGCTCCAGCAGGAGGTACTCGGAGAAGACCTGCCTCCCAGTCTGCTGGAAGAGGGTCTCGACGTTGCCCCCGTCGTCCCCGGCCTTCCCAAGGAGCTGCGTGACGTCGTAGATTGGCATCCCGAGCCTGGTGAGCTTGTGCCTGTACTCCTCCATGCTGTGCTCTACCAGGAGGGCGTTGACGATCTCCCTGATCAGAGGGGCGGTGAGGTACTGCGTCTGGAACTTGTAGAGCCTCGACTCTGTCTCACTGGTTATCTTCTGGGCGAGCTCCACGGGCATCCCCGCCTCCTTGACCAGCGACTGCAGGATCTTGTTCGCGTTGAACTCCTCCATCGTCTGGTGAGACGTCCTGACGTAGAGCTTCCCGCTCTCCACGAGGGACTGCTCCTCTATCTGGCGGGTCAGGTTGAGGACGAGCCTTCCCAGGTTCGTCACCGTGTACTTGCGCTCCTGTCTGTTCAGCTGGATCAGGAGCTGCTTGACCAGCTTCCTCAGGTGATATGCGAACTTCCCCGACTCCTTCTTCGACTTGAACCCCGCCAGCGTCTTCAGGGCGCTGTAGGTCAGCGGTCCCTTGATGTT
Organism: Nitrososphaerales archaeon; assembly: GCA_030040055.1. GTDB lineage: Archaea > Thermoproteota > Nitrososphaeria > Nitrososphaerales > Gagatemarchaeaceae > UBA183. The sequence goes on from JASHUK010000008.1 coordinate 8,050, forward strand.
CAGGATCCGGAGTATCTCGAGCCTCTGAGGGGAGGCGATTACGGAGTAGATGGTCTTGACCCTTCGCGGAGCCGCCTGCAAGCCGGTCGGGACGTCGCGGTCAAATGTATTTAACGATATGATAACAGAATTTCATCAGCGCGGGCCTGCAGGTGGGGTCGCCCTGGCAGATGGGTTTGCCGTGCAAGATTCGCCAGGGTTCGACGCGCCTCTCGCGGCGTTCGACCTCCCTGGTCCGCCCCCTCGTCTGCAAATGAATATCTTTCTAAACCAGTTCAGTTCAGCGAAGCTCTGGACCGCTTGTCTGTGAGCCACATCCGGCGGACGCCGGTCATCCTGTTGCTGTTTGCCATCCTGCTCTTCGCCTTGGCGGGCGTCATCGTGTCGCCGGCTGTCGCAGTTCTGTCCACTCCGTGCAGCACCAACTGCGGCCCTACGAGCGGGAACCCGGTCTCCGTGAACTGCGGCACGACAAGCATCGCTGCAGGATCTTCCACGACCTGCTCGGGCGCGGCTGGGTGCGGCGAATGTCTCGGCAGTGCCGCGACCATGACCTTCTCCGACTCAGGCACGGGCGCTGTGTCGTTCTCCTCTGAGTCATGCATGATCGAGGGCCTGATTGACGACGAGTGCACTGCGACGGTGACGGGCACGATCGCCGGCAGCGTGACTATCACGGTCTCCTACCCCTCGGTAGAGCTTACCACGGGCACTGCGTCGATGACCGTCGTCGGGACGGCCCCTAGCGGGGAGCCCACCGCCACGTCCGTCACCTGCACCACTTACTCCATCCTGATAGGCGGAACGTCGACCTGTACCGCTGATGTCTCGCTGTCAGTGGGCGGTGAGACGGTCACGATGTCCGCCTCGGGCTCTGGCGCCATCTCCTTCTCGGCAACCACATGCTCCCTATCCGGGGGTACCTGCAGCGTTACCGTACAAGGAACCGGGGCCGGGAGCGTGAACGTCCTCGCTTCATATCCTGGCGACAGCGCTTACGCCGCCAGCTCAGGGAGCTCCCAGGCGATTGCCGTCAGCAAGTCAGCGACGACCACTGCGATCGCCTGCACCTCTTACTCGTTAGCGGTCAGCGACTCTACGACCTGCACCGCGACCCTATCGGGGTACTCAGGATCGACCGACGGGGAGGCTGTCTCCTGGTATCAGTCTGGCACGGGCGGGATATCCTTCTCTGCCGCGACGTGCTCCCTTTCGAGCGGGAGCTGCGGCGTCATGGTGACCGGGGCCACTTCGGGCGGCCTAACTGTCGAAGCGTTCTTCCCGGGAGACGCCGCTAACGCCGTCAGCTACGCCTACGCCGGTTTCACCGTCACCGGAGCCGCTTCCAGCAGCGAGACCTCGGTGACCT
>JASHUK010000082.1 GCA_030040055.1 Nitrososphaerales archaeon
TCTTGACCGCCGTCATGATGACGTTGTCAGGCTCTGCGGAGACGAAGGAGAGCACCTTTGGCAGACGCCCGCCGTGGCTCGGCTCCAGCACGGGGACGAGGGGGTAGTTGAACTCGTATCCCTTCCTCGTCGTCTGGGCCTTCTTGAAGTCGGACCGATGCGGATACAGCGCATATGCCACCGAGTGCTCGCCCTGGTCGGTGACCTGTCCCTCCTCTCCCTCGACCGGTGGGAGCCCGAATCCGGCGCGCAGCCTGAACGGATACTCGGCGCTCCTGAACAGAGTCATCCTCATGGTGTCGTTCGCGACGTCGAAGCCGTACTTGCAGTCGTTCAGCAGGCTCACGCCGTAGCTGCCGTCCTCTGCTCCGTGGTCTATCCACTTCTGGCCGGGCGCTTCGTACTTCGACCTCTCGACAAGGGTGGCCTCGGGCGAGACAGGATTCCTTCGGGTGATGTGGCCGTAGGGGATCTCGTATGTCGTGAAGTCGCCGTGGACGGCCAGCGGGAACGCGACCTTCGCGAGCCTGTGTTCGGCGTGCCAGTCCGCATGGAGGTCGAACTCGACCAGAGGAGACCCGTCACACAGCCGGATTTCCTGGGTGAACGTCGAGTCGGGCCTCCCCTTCTGGACGTACCTGTAAACGACCTTGACAGTGGCTCTGACCGGACCGCGCTCGACCAGCTCCACCCTTTCCGGCGCGTCCAGCTCGACCAGCCTGACGCCGCCCTCCTGTTGGTAGACGAAGATCTCCCAGGCGTCGAAGACCGCGGCATCGATGCGCGAGTTGACGCAAGCTCTACCCCTGATTGGGTAGTCCTCGAAGACCTGGATTACGCCGCCGGGCGCCTTCAGAGATTCCCTTCCCGAGCGCTTGTCAAAGACGCTCCGTACCAGACCCGTCTTCTTGTCGACTTCGACCGAAACGTGCTTGTTTTCGAGCCTGAACTCTCCCCGAGTCTCCTTGACGGAAAGAGAAGTCGTCACGCTCCTCTTCGAACGGCTGGGGACAGACCTGTACTGCTTGTATCCTATCGATGGTATGTCATCTGCCACGAAGATGACCTTCCCGCCGCTCGTCTTCTGGGAGGCTACTGGCCCTCCTCCCTCGTCCACGATGGAAGCGGCGCTTCCCAGTGACTTCGCTGGAACCTCCACGATGCCGCTCCTCGACCACGACAGGGGATTGAAGAGGAGTACCGGCCTGCCCTCCCCTGAGGTGTCAACTTCGCTGGCAATCGCCCGTAGCGACCTCGAGATAACACCGTTTGCAGTCCTGAAAACCCGGTCGAAGTCCTTCTGCGAGTCCTCGTAGACCTCCGGGATGGAGGAGCCTGGCAAGACGTCGTGGAACTGGTTGAGCAGCAGCGTCTGCCAGGCCTCTTCGAGCTCCCTCGCTGGGTATGTTGACCCCTGCAGGTGAGCCACCGTGGCGAACTTCTCCGCGACCTCCAGAAGGCACTCCGCCTTCCTGTTGTTCCACTTCGTCCGCGCCTGCGTCGTGTAGGTCCCCCTGTGGAACTGGAAGTACAGCTCGTCGCGGACCTCGGGGATCCGCCCGCTCCCTAGCTCCGTCGTCGCCGTCTTCAGGTACTCCGCGGAGGTCGTGAGCCTGCCTCCGACAGGTCCACCCCCATCGACGAACTTCATCGCCCTCTGGACCATGTCCTCGGTCACGCCTCCCCCGTGGTCTCCCTCTCCGAACAGGACCAGGAGGTCTTCGATCTGGTGGCGCGTCTTCAGCTGCTTGAGCTGCTCGAGCACCCTCCGCTCATCTACCTTCTCGTCGTACGCCCCGACCATCTCGTGGGCCAGTATCGAGGAGCCGTCGGGCGATGTCCACCTGAAGAAGTAGTGCGGGAAGGCGATGGTGTCGTTCCAGAGCATCTTCTGCGTAAGGAAGAACTCCATCCCCGACTTCCTCATTATCTGGGGGAGCGTCCAGGCATAGCCGAACGAGTCGGGGAACCAGGCGACCTTCACGTCGACGCCGAATTTCCGGTTGAAGTACCGCTTACCCAGGAGGAACTGCCTGACGAAGGACTCTCCCGAAGGCATGTTGCAGTCTGACTCGACCCACGTGCCGCCGACGATCTCCCACGCCCCCTCCTTCACCTTCCTCCTCACCTTCTCGAACGTCTGCGGGTGCTCGTCTTCCAGCCACCTGTAGTACTGGGCGCTGCTCTGGCAGAAGGTGAATGGGTACCTCCCCATCAGATTCAGGACCTTCTCGCAGCTTTCGCCTATGACCCTCTTCGACTCGTCGAACGACCAGAGCCACGCGGCGTCGAGGTGGCTGTGCCCCAGAAAGTGGGCCGTCCCTTCGCTCTTCGCTTGACTCACCGTTCTCCCGGCCTTACCGCGGCCCCTCCGGATTAGATAAGTTCCAGCCGGTTGCTACGCGACCGGAGACTTCAGCCCCAGCATCGTCGGGATCCACATCATCTGCGGCGGGGCGACGTCGGCCTGCCAGTACGCGCCGATGATCTCGCCGAAGTGGTGCGCCTGCTCGAAAGAGACCTGGTAGAAGGCGTCCTCGAGCGTGTAGCGTCCCGAGAACCATGGAACCTTGACCTGGCGTTTCAGGCGCTCGTCAGTCAGGTGAGCCAACAGCTCGTCCTCCCCCTTCCACACCCGCGAGCGGTACCGGCTGAGGTCTGCCCAGGACTTCACGTTCTCCTTCTTCCGCGACGGGTCTTTGCCGACGTCCCACCTGTCCTGCGCGGAGGCCACGAACCAGACCTCGTGGACGTTGAGGACGTGCACGAGCGTGTCCTTGTACGAGTGGTGGCCGATTTCGCGCTCCTTGACGGCCTCCGCCCAGCCTCTCCGCTTTATCCCGCGCTCGTATGCCTCGAAGGCGCGCCGGTTGTAGGTCGCGAGCCTCCTAATCGCTTCTGTCGATGTCAAATTGTCGCTGGCGAGAGGCGACGGCTACCGGCTCTTAAGATGTAGGAGCCTTTAGTCTGCTTTCGCGTCCATGTGCCGGACTTGCTAATTGATGATAGGAAGCCGTTCCCGCCGTCTTGGTGGAAGACTGTCTCGATCTTGGCGTCCCGGACGTAGTTAACATCCCAGCCGTCCCGGAACGTCTCTCGTATTTCCCCCTCAGACACCCTCCTAGGTCCACCCCAATCCATCGGTTCCTTCGGGCTGAAGCAGAGCATGAAGTAGGTCCCCCCGGGGTTCAACACCGCCCTAAGACTGCTCTCGTAGAGCGACCGCTCCGGGTCGGAAAAGACATGGAACAGGCCGCAGTCGGTTATGGTATCGAATTTCACTCCCAGCGAGTCGAGATGGAGGGCATCTCCCAAGACGAACTTCGCCGTCGACCCTCGCTCCCGTGCCTTCTCTTTCGCTCTCTCGATGGCCAGGGGCGCGGAGTCCAGTCCCCATGCGTCGAACCCACTCTGCGAGTAGAAGATGGCGCTCTCCCCTGTGCCACACCCCGCGTCCAAGACCCTTCCGTGGATTTCACTCTCGCGGACCAGCTTGACGAACGCTTCTTGGGGGCGTCCGATATCCCAGGGTGGCGTGCCACGGTAAGACTCGTTGAAAGGTGGGTGGCTCACGTCCTTCTCCTCGCACATTTCCCACCACTTAAGTCAGCTTGTCAGAAGTCACCCTAGAAGAACGCTTACAGTTCCCAAGAGTATGAGGCACTCGTGAGCTAAGGCTGCGACACCAAGGTATGTCGAGGGTCGAATCCGGCTATCTGCTCAGCTTCTTCACAGGAACCTGAATTTGTGTCTGAGCCCAGGCCCGCTTGTTGCTCCACGGGTTCCCGAGGTAGACCTCGCGGTAGGGGCCAGCCTCCTTGTACTCGCCTTGCTTCCTCTGCCATCGCAGGTAGTCTGTTAGCCCGTGGTAGATCACCCTGGGAGAAACGAGGTCGGGGTCGAAGGTCACGGATGCGACTGTGGATGCGGGCAGCGTCTTCATGGAGATGCCGTCCCCGCCCCTGACCGAGCCCTTGCCGATGACCTCTATGCCTACTTCGAACCTCATCTTCGATGGCGTGTCATAGTCCCCGAACTCCCGGAAGACCCACTTACCAGTCTTCAGGTCTCTCTTGTTCGCCCACGCCTCGATCCTCTCGAACTCGCCGCGGAGCTTCTTGTCCCCGGGCCAGGACCCCTTCAGCATGCTCGTCGCGAGCCTGCAGCCCGGATCCTTCTTGATTTCGAAGTCCACTGTCACATGCCTGTCGAGCCGCAGCCGACTTTTAGCCTCATCGGGA
>JASHUK010000083.1 GCA_030040055.1 Nitrososphaerales archaeon
GTCACGACGTGGCGAAGAGCGCCGGGAAGGTGAGGGACAGCATCGGGGTCGTTCCTCAGGAACTCACGGCGGACGACGAGCTGAGTGGCACGGAGAACATGCTGCTCATGGCAAGGCTGCACCACGTCAAGGGGGAGGAGGTCAGGTCGAGGACGGAGACTCTGATGTGTCTGGTGGACCTGCAGGACGCAGCCAAGAGGAAGGTCAAGACGTACTCGGGGGGGATGCGGAGGAGGCTGCAGCTGGTCATGGGGCTCCTGCACGAGCCGAAGGTCCTGTTCCTCGACGAGCCGACCCTGGGTCTGGACGTCCAGACCAGGACCAGGATGTGGGACTACATCAAGCAGCTCAACAAGGACAGGGGGCTGACGGTGTTCATGACGACGCACTATCTGGACGAAGCAGACTCGCTTTGCGACAGGATCGCCATAATCGACCACGGCGCGATTAAGGTCTCGGGCTCGCCGGCCGAGCTGAAGGCGGCCCACGGCGGAGACGTCGTGACCCTCCGGCTGTCCGACGACCGCGAGGACATGACAAGCTTCTTCTCCGGGATAGAGGGCGTGGCCAACGTGGCTCGGAGCGACGGAGTCTACAGGATCAAGCTCCCGAAGGCCGAGAGGGCCCTCCCCGCAATCGTCTCTGGGGTCGTTCAGAAACAGCTTGAGATTCAGGAGATATCCTTCTCGAAGCCGACGCTGGACCAGGTCTTTCTGGACGTAGTAGGCAGATCGATGAGAGACGACGAGTCCACGGAAAGCGATTCCGCCTGGGACAACATCAGGATGGACAGGGCGAGATAGGCATGCTCGGCGAGACAGTCGCGCTGACCGTCAGGGCCCTGCGGAAGTGGATACGAAATCCCGCATCGGTCATGCCGGGGCTGTTCACCGCGATGTTCTACCTTGCCCTGTTCGGGAACTCGTTCAACCCGGAAAACCTCATCCCCTCGGGAGCGGGAGGCTCGGTCCTGCAGACCGCCTTCGGCGGCGCTCCCACGTACATCACTTACCTGACGTCCGGGGTGATCTGCATCATCCTCGTGTTCAACATGGCGTTCGGGGGGATCGACCTAGTGCTCGACAGGCAGCTGGGATACCTGAACTCCCTCCTGACCGCGCCCGTCCCGCGGGCAGCAATCTACCTTTCCGGGGTCATACAGAACCTCGTGAAGGTCCTTATCCTGGCGGTGCTCACGTTCGTGGTCGCGCTCCTGCTCCCTGACGGCCTCCGCCTCCCTGGCTCATTCGGCGCGGTGGACTTCGCAGGGGTCTTCGCGGCGTTCATACTGCTCGGGCTGGGGCTTTCGTTCGTCTTCACGGCTCTCGCCCTGACAGTGAGAAGCATCGACTCGCTCGTGGCGATTGTCAACTTCCTCACCCTGCCGATAATGTTCATGAGCAACGCCTTCTTCCCGCCTTCTTCCTTCCCCTCCTGGCTGATGTCGATAGCGAACGTGAACCCGGTCACGAAGGCCAACGAGGCGGCGCGCCTGCTCATAGTGAACGGCACCCTGACGTCCAGCCAACTCGGGACCTACGGGTGGGACATGGCATACCTGGCCGTGTTCGGGGCCCTCCTCGGAGCACTGGGTTATCTGGCCGCGAAGCACGCGCTCCGGCCCGAGTAAGCCGCCCTCCGCTCAGGAAGATTAATCAGGGGACACCCGGTCAGCCAACCATGGTACAGCTCACCGAGAAGGCGAGGAGCCTGATCGACGGGAAGAACTTCGCCGGTGTGGCCACGATAATGCCCAACGGCTCTCCCCAGGTGGCTACGGTGTGGATCGAAAGGGAAGGGGATGTCATCCTGCTGAACGCAACAGAGAGCAGGCAGCGGACGAGAAACCTCAGGCGCGACCCGAGGATAGCGCTGACCGTCTACGACCAGGCCAACCCCTACTCCAGCGTGATGATACGAGGGAAGGTCATAGAGATAACCCGGAAGGGTGCGGAAGACCACATCGACAAGCTCTCGATGAAATACCACGGCAGGTTGTACAACTACCACAAGCCCGACGACCCTAGGGTGATCATCAAGGTCGTGCCGGAACACGTGACCTGACGCCCGTCCCATAGCCACCGCGGAAGGTCAGGTTATCCGCTTTGCGACGTCGGCCCTGATGAAGTACGCCACGGCGATTGCGATGGCGCTTATCGAGTACGCGGCTATCAGCACCGCGGAGAACGGCGCGGACGTCTCCACCGCGCCGATGCCTCCCAGCCTGAACAGCGTCCGAACCGTGTCAGGAAGGGATGGCTCAGCGAGCAGGAGCGGGAGCGAGTCGACCGGGGAGGTCGGTAGGTAGAGGCTGGCCAACCTGAAGGTCTCCTGCCCGGTCAGGCTGTAGATGACTGAGAGGTAGATCCCCACGATCTGGCTGGTGAAGAAGACGGCGGACGACAGTATGTATGAGAGGGAGGACCGCCTGACCAGCTCCCCCACCATGAAGGAGACCGAATAGAAGACCAGACTGCAGAAAGCCTGGACGACCAGCACGAGAGGGAGGATGCCGAGCCCGCCCTGGGGGCCGAACACGTAGGTCGCAGACGACACGCTGAGGACAGCATTGAGCAGTATCACGAGGACCATCAGGAGGTATCCGCCGAGGAACTTCCCGAAGAAGTACTCGTCCCTTCCCACGGGCTTCGAGAGCAGCATCTCCGCTGTCCCCTGCTCGTACTCCTCCGACATGGACCCAGCCGCTATCAGGAGGGCGATGAACTGGAGGAAGAACGCCTGAGGGACGAAGACCCCGACGACCCAGAGGTACGGGTGGTACGACGCGGGGACGAGCGAAAGCCCTGCCCCCGCCAGGGCGTAGTACGGGACCGTGTCGATGAGTATGGTCAGGCCGACGACGGCGAGGACCTTCTTCCTCGCTACGGCCCTCCTCATCTCGTACCGGGCGAAAGTGAGGATACGGCCCGGCCTCACTCCGCGTCCCCCCTGATCGACCTGACGTAGGCGTCGTCAAGCTCGCTCCGGGAGTACCCAATCGCCAGGAGCTTCGCCCCCGACCCGACTATTGCTTTCGAGATCTCGGCCCTCGGGTCGGAGTCCTTCGAGACCTCCACGAGCAGCCCCGAAGGGGTCGCCGTCACCTGCATCACCCCCTGCACGGCTCTGACGACTCCCACCAGCGCTTCGTCGACCTTCTCCACCTCCACGGAGACAGACCTGGACCCGAGGCCCTTGACGATGAACTCCTGGATCCCTCCCCTGAAGACCAGCCTCCCGGAGTGGATGACCGCGAGGCTCGTGCAGAGCTGCTCCACCTCGGAAAGGATGTGCGACGACATCACTATCGTCCCGCCGCTCTTCACGAAGTCTCTGAACACCGACCTGAAGTGCACCACCCCAGCCGGGTCGATGCCTATGGTCGGCTCGTCGAGGATGAGCAGCCTCGGGGAGGCGACCATCGCCTGCGCTATGCCCAGCCTCTGGATCATCCCCTTGCTCAGCTTCGCGATCCGGTAGTCGCCGTACTCTGCCAGGCCGACCCTCTCAAGCAGCATCGGTACCTCGCTCTTGATGGCCTCACTGCCCAGTCCGTGCAGCCTCGCCGCGAGGCGCAACAGCTCGCGGGGGGTGAGGAACGACTGCAGGTTGGGGAGCTCGGGGGAATAGCCGACCCCCTCGAGCGCCTTCGCGTGCCTCCGGAGAGGGTCGAGGCCGTTCAGCCTGACCGTCCCAGCGGTAGGTCTGATCAGGCCGAGGAGCATCCTAATCGTCGTCGACTTGCCAGCCCCGTTCGGGCCGAGATAGCCCACTATCTCTCCCCCGCCGACTGTGAAGGTTATCGGGCCGATCTTCTTCGGTCCGTAGTCCTTGACCGCCTCTTCGATGCGAGCGATCTCTGCCACGCTTGCGGTCCCCTCAAAAGCCGTCGGGCGTGGCTAGTCCACCCAATGGTCGGGCTTGTCAGGCGTCCCGGGCTTCCCCTTGCGCCTGGCCCTGACCCCGAGCGAGAGCGCGACAGCCGCAGCTGCAGCAGACGCGCCGGCACCGACAGAAGCGGCCTGGTCCGCAGCGGTCGTGGTCCCCGCCTGGAGAGGGAGGGACGTGGACAGGAGCGTCGCCGTCGCGAACCCCGCCCCTGAGGAGACCTCAACAGAGTAGACGAGCCCGGACGGAAGGACGGTGACATTGCCTGCAAGGCTTCCCGAACGGTTGCCGTCGGAGTAAACGACGGAGAAGGAGTAGTCGGTGAGGGTGTACTTCGTGCCGTTGAACGTGGCTTCCGAAGTCCCGCTCTTCATGACAGAGGCGGTGACGCTCTGCGAGTCGTTGTGAGAGGAATAGGTCTCGTTGGCTACCGAGGGAAGGTAGGGAAAGACCGCCAGCGACGAGTTGACCAGGCGGGAGTACGTGAAGTTAGTCTCCGCAGAGGTCGCGGCCAGCGAGACGACGGACTCCCCTTGCTTGGAGCCCGAGGTTATCCTCTCGGTGACGACGGAGGTCTTCGGAACTCCGCCGGGGGTAGAGGACTGGACGGTGTAGGAGACGAAGCCGGTGGAGGCTCCGGCGGCCTGGACGAGAGGCACCGCCCCGAGAAGGAGGGCTACTCCGAGCAATGTAAGAGCGACACGGGACATCTAGCCCGACTTGGCTGCCTCCCTCATAAGAGTGTCGCGCCTGAGCCTAAAGCCAGGGGCCCACCGCGAGCTAGAGTCCGACGAGCGGGGACGTGGCGCTCCACAGCTTCGCCGCTAGCGCCTCGTCGTAAGACGCCTCCGCAGATCTCGTCTCCTTCATCTGGTCGTAGTACTTCCCCGTAGCCCCTTCGAGCGCGGGTGACGAGGCCAGGTAGACGGATGTCTCCGCCCCCTCGTCCGCGCTGATCATGAACAACCTCGTCACTTTGGTCAGGAAGGACAAAGGTCCCAGCGGCTTGCCCCATATGTTGGTCGACACTGACCCGGGGTGAAGGCAGTTCGCGGTGACCCCAGTCCCTTGGAGGCGCCTGGCTAGCTCGTAGGTGAACAGGACCATCGCGAGCTTCGACTGCGAATACGCCTTCATCACCCCGTAGTTCCTCTCCGTCTGCAAGTCGC
>JASHUK010000084.1 GCA_030040055.1 Nitrososphaerales archaeon
ATACAGCTTATGCGGTTTTCTTTCTGGTGATGCTAGTTTCTGCAATGCGCCCAAGTCAAATCTCTTCTCTCTATGTCCTCTCAGTTACCATAACATCGGCAGCTTTCGGCATTTGTTCATTCGAAGCACTCAAGGCAGCTAGGGAAGAGGCCTAGAACACTGCGAGCCACTGAACGCCCCACTTCGCATGTCACCGCATTAGAGAGTTTGACCAAGGATACAGCCCGGAACCGACGACCTGACGTGAGCGGTGTTTAATAGAGCAGCGACTGCGACGGGAACTGTTTACCTCGGTGAAACCCATGGTGGAAAGTGCTGTAGAGACGTTCGAACTGACGAAGTCCTACGCCGGGACGACGGCGTTGGATCACCTGAGCATCAAGGTCAGTCAGGGCGAGATACTCGTGCTTCTGGGACCCAACGGCTCGGGGAAGACCACGCTGCTACATCTGCTTGCCACGGTCCTCAAACCCACAGCCGGGACCGCGACGGTCAATGGGTTCGACATCGTCAAGCAGCCTCTAATGGTAAGGGAGTCGATAGGCATCTCCTTCCAGGAGCCGCGTGGCTTCTGGAGGCACAAACCCTACCATATACTATCGTTCCATGCCAGCATGTATGGCCTGAGCGGAAAGGCAAAGGACGAGAAGGTAGAGGAGACGCTCAAGGCCTTCGACCTCTGGTCTTCGCGGAACAAGAGGTTCATGGAGCTTTCAGGCGGCCAAGGAAAACGGCTGGAAGTGGCGAAATTGTTCGTCTACAAGCCCGCGGTGGCCATCTTTGACGAACCGACGGCCATGGTGGACCTCGAGGGGAAGAGGATGATGTGGGATAGAATCAGGGAGATGAGGGAGGGAGGGTCGACGGTGCTGGTGGCGACGAACGAAGTCAGAGAGGCGGAGTACTTGGCAGACAGAATCATGATAATGAAGACCGGGAAGGAAGTGGTGACTGAGGACCTCCGCACCCTGAAGGACAGCATAAGCGGGGGAGACGTGGTGGAAGTGGAGTTCGCCACTCCGGTCTCCGCGGAGGTGGTCCGCATCCTCGGAAGAGCGAAGGGGACGGTCCGCGTCTCTCAGGAGACCGAAACGCTGCTGAAGGCTTACGTGAACAGGTCGGAAGATTGGCTTCCGCAGATGATGGCGATGGTCCAGCCGCTGCAGGTCAAGATCACGGCGGTCAGGGTGAGCGAGCCATCCTTGGATGACGTCTTCCTGCACTACACGGGGAACGAGATGGCGAAGATGGCCGATGCGTGAAACGCTTTCTCTTCTGTGGTTCGAGCTTCGGGACGAAGTAGGCTCGGTCCCCTGGACCGTCTACTTTTGGATGTTCTTCGCGTTCCAATACTTTGTCTATGGCCAGTTGATTTCGCTGCTGGTCGGCCAGAACCTCCCGGACTACTACCTCTACTATGGTACAGGCCTCCTGATCATAATGACGTTCAACGTGAGCACCTGGGCGGGAAGGCGTTTCGTCGAGGGGGCCCACGAAGGGAGGCTCAGGTACATGCTGTCTCTCCCCCTAAGACGGGGTGAACTGTTCCTGGAACAGCTCCTGCTAGGACTGTCCGTCAACTTGGTTCGAGTCGGACCCCCCTTGCTGATGATACTCTGGATAACGAAGGCGCCCCCCATCATGCTCTTCACGTCGGTGCTCGTCCTCCTCATGATGAGCACGGGGGTGATGGGCATAATGATCTCGCTTTCATTCGTGGCCTTCAAGTCCTTCGACATCTACAGTGCGATAGTAGCCGGGATGAGCGCCCTGCTGATCAGGTTCAGCACCATACTCTATCCGTTGGCCTACCTCCCCGGGGCGTATCAGTCAGTGTCCCTCGCCAACCCCCTGACCTATGGGGCCGACCTGCTCCGTAACGCCCTGAATTTGGACGTCTCCTATCTTCTGGCTCCCAGCACGGCGGCCGTCGTCGTCGCGTCGGTCGGGATTTCCTCCTTGGCGATAGGTATGGCGCTGGTCCCAAGGGTCCTCGAGGGGGTGAAGGCTTCGTGACCGAAGTTATGCGGATGCTCAAAATCGTCCGTGTCGATCTGTCGTACTTCTTCAGGACGAAGTGGCTGCTGGCCACCCTGATTGGTCTCAACATCACCGACATGCTGGTCGTGGGCATAGTCTACAACGGGCTGATGAGTTTCAACTACTTCCAGTTCTACGTTCCGGGGGTGATAGTCACGGGGCTCTTCTTCGCCTCCTTCGATGTCGGCAGACGGGTACACCTGGGGCTGACTGAGGGGGTTTCGCAGTATTATCTCACCCTTCCCGTAAGCCTCAACGAGCTAGCCATGGCGCACCTGATTTCAGCAGGGATGGGCGGGCTGATCTATGCAGGGATTCTCACGGTTATCGCTTCGATATTCCTCCATCAATTGGTCTCCTTGGGTACCCTGATGCTGATGCCTTACATGTTCGTGCTGTCTATGGGGCTGGCTGGTGTCGCGGCGGTCATCAACCTCTTTTCGAAGGCGGGCGAGAGATACTGGATTCTTGCCGAAGGGATACAGACAGCCATGGTGGGTCTGAGCACCATAGCCTATCCGATCCAGACGGTGAGCAGCTACTTCCCCAGCTACATAGTCTCCGTCATCGAGCTCAATCCACTGAGCCAGGGGGCTGAGGCTCTCAGGACCGTCGTCAACGGCGTCGCTTCGGCGGGGATCTTCAACCTGGTGTCGTTGTCGGCCACATCAGCCGTCCTGCTGGCAGTGGGGGTCGTTTCATACCGTCACGTCTTCACCAGTCTGCGAGATTCTGGTAAGATCTAGGCCGTCTTCGGCGTCGCGGGAGGGACTGGAGGCGCCGGGACGCTCGCCTTCGGCTGCGGCTGGCCTGTGACCGCCGGGAGAGCACTTCTTCCCGTTTCGGTCAGCGTGTATCTGCCAGGACCTCCGAAGTAGTCCACCTTGTACTCTATGAAACCCAAGGAAATCAGCTGTCTGACGACCCAGAGGGTCATCCAGTTACTGCTGTCAGATGTCAAGTCGTCGACTTCGGCATTGCTTAGCCCCTCCTTGCTCTTTGCTATCGCAGTCAGAGCCCGGACCAGCAGATGGGACTCCGCCAACTCTCCGATGACAGCTCGCTGGCCTTTCGGGTCAGAGGGCCAAACCCAGAGTCCTTTGTTCATTCAGAAGGTGACTCCGCGGGCCGTTCATAAAGGCTGTGCGTGTGATTGAATTGCGTTTACAGCGTTATCAACTGTTTTTTGTTTCCCCGGAAAAGTAGGTCTCTTCGCCCGTGAGGCTCTGACACACATGGAAACCGTAACGGAATACGTTAGCCAGAGGAACGAACTTGAGGAGAAGATAAGGACCTTGGAGTCGGAGAAGGCCTCTCTCCTTTCAGGCATAGCATCTCTCAAGGAGAAGATCGCGGGGTACGAGTTGGAGAAGTCTGCAAGGGCGCTGGAGAGCGAAGTGCAGGCTCTTCGAACGGAGAGAGCTGTGCTCGAAGAGAAGGCTTCGAACTACGAGGCAGAAGCAGGGTACGAGCTCCCTCCAAGCAGCACAGAAGGGCTCTAGATTCTAGAGACCTTCTCTTCTAGTTCGCTCTTCTCTTTCCGTAGGTGCTTGACGAACGACTCCAGCTGCTCGAGCTTTGTCCTCAGGTTGCTGACTTCGTTCTCCTTCGCCGCCCGGTCCATGCTTTGTTGGAGCTCTCTTTGTTGGTCTGCCATCCCCCTCACCTTGGCTGAGAGCTCATCGTTTCCTTTCTTCACGGTTGCAAGTTCGTCTTGGATTGACTTCAGCTGTTCCTCGGCGACGACCAGGTATCTCTGCTTGCTGATCACCGTTGGGAACTTCGTCCCGCAGCTCGAACAGGTGTACATTCCCACGCGTCTCTCCGTCATGCCCCGCTCCCCTTTCGAAGGTTCTACAATCACGGAGAAGGTCCTGGTTGGGAGGCTCTCCTTGTTCCCGCACTTCGGGCAGTTAGGCAACGGCTGGCGTACTGGCTTTTAACGCGTTAAAACCTTACTGCTCTCTTATCGATTCGAGTTCCGATACCGCGGACCAAAGGGTGACCCGGGCGAAGGACGGCATGTTGGGGTCCTGGGCGACCTCGTCCAGCAGGCTGATTGCGTTCGCAGCCCTGACAGCCAGACTCTGTCTCTTGTCTTGAAGCATCGTTATCGAGTCCTTGACTAT
>JASHUK010000085.1 GCA_030040055.1 Nitrososphaerales archaeon
CTTTCCGGGCTCGAGGACAGGGTGGCGGAGGCCGTCGAGAAGGTCAGCGAGAGCCTCGTCAGCATAAGCAGCACGCGGCTTGAACGCAGGTTCTTCGGTCTCGTCCCGCTCGAGGGACAGGGGTCGGGGGTCGTGATATCGAAGGACGGGCTGATTGTCACCAACAACCACGTCATAGAGGGCGCCTCCCAGGTCCATGTCAACCTGAAGGACGGCAGGACCTTCCTGGGGGAGGTCATCGGGAGCGACGAAGCCACGGACATCGCCCTGGTGCGCGTGGAGGCCGGGGACCTGCCGGCGGCGGACCTGGGCGACTCGGAGTCGCTGAAGGTCGGACAATTCGCCCTCGCGATAGGGAATGCCCTGGGACTCCCGGGAGGGCCGACGGTCTCCCTCGGGGTGATCAGCGCGATGGGGCGCCCGCTTCCGGGGGCAGACTTCATCTTCGAAGGGCTCCTGCAGACTGACGCCGCGGTGAACCCGGGCAACAGCGGGGGTCCCCTGGCGGACCTGGACGGCCGGGTCGTGGGGATCAACACGGCCATGATCCCATACGCGCAGGGCGTGGGCTTCGCCATCCCGATCAGCACTGTCAGACGGATAGCGGGGGAGATACTGGAGCACGGCAGGGTGGCACGGCGCTGGATCGGGATATCCGGCATAGACCTGACGCCGCCGCTGGCGCGAAGGTACGGGATTCCGGTGGACTCGGGGTTCCTCGTCGCGGAGGTTGTCCCGGGCGGTCCGGCAGACGGCGCAGGGGTGCGGCCCGGGGACGTGATCGTGGGGGCGAACGACGTGAAGGTGGCCAGGACGAAGGACCTCCTTCTCGCCCTGTCACGGGTGGCCGCCGGGGGCACGGCCCGCCTGGACCTGAACAGGATGGGCTCGGCGCGGAGGGTGGAGGTAGCGCCGTCCGAAGGCCCGCAGGTGCAGCGGTTCGGCTCCAGGTAGCGGACCGCTCGCCAAGCATTAATCTACGGTCGGCATCGGCCGCAGCGTGCCCTCGAGGGTGCACGCCGCGATAGTCTGCCCGCGGGGAAGGGACCCGCTGGCCAGGGTTGGCCCGCGGAGGCTGCCTCTTGCGGCATACATCGTCGGCCTGCTTTCGCGCTGCGGGGTGGAAGGGGTCACCATGACGGGTGAGGGCTGGGCCAAGGCCAGAAGGCTGTTCGGGGACGGCTCGGGGACGGAAGTCAGGATTTCATTTCTCGGTGGTGGCTTCAGGCCGCTGGCGGCCGCCTTCGGCGACGGGGAGGTCGACGACGCCGACGAACTGCTCCTCTGCCATCCGGGGGCCTTCCCAGGCTTCGGCCTCTCGTCGCTGCTCCGGAAGCACAGGGAAAGCGGAGCGGAGGCCACCCTCGTGGTCGCCAGGAGCTACCCCCTGCCAGTCGGCGTGGCGTACGTCGCCCGCACAGGCACGGTCGAGGAGGTGAGGGAGAAGCCCGACATCGACGTCAGCGTGGCCACCGGTTACATGGTCATCGGGCGCAGGGCCGCTAGGGTGGCGGCTCGGTCCGAGGGAGCGGGGGACGACCTGGCCGCGGACCTCGTCCCGGGGCTAGTGCGAGAGACGCCGGTCGCCGCCTTCTACGCAGGGGAAGGCTGGCGGGACCTGAGCTCGCCATCCGGCATGGAGTCGCTCGACCTGGAGCTGTCGGGCCGCAGGTATAGGACGCTTACGGAGGAGGCCGCGAGGTGGGCGCACGGCGCAGCCCCCTCTAGTCCTCCCTCCACTTGAAGAACCTGACCGCGAGGCCGAAGATTATGACCCCGGCCACGAGTATGACGGCAAGGTCCCCGAAGGCCGGGCCGTAGTTGCCGTAGATCATCACGTTGTTCAGCCCCGCTATCACGTAGTAGAGCGGAAGCACGTGGGCGATGTTCTGCAGGTAGGTGGGCATCGAGGACACGGGGAAGAACGTCCCCGAGAGGAACATCATCGGGAAGGTGACCAGGTTCCCCACCACCGCGGCCGACTCGGGGCTGTTGGAGACCGTCCCGACCAGCATCCCCAGAGAGACGAACATGAAGGGACCGAGGACGAGGAAGGGCGCGATCCCCCACGTGAAGCTGATGTGGGCACCGAACGCGTAGATCCCCACCGCGCTCATCAGGAAGAACGATATCGTCGTCAGGAGGACGTACCACAGTATCTTCGACAGGAGCCACTCCGTCTTGGTCAGCGGGGTAAGTGACAGCTGCTTGAAGATCTTGTCGCGCTTGTACTCGGAGCTGATGTTGACGAGGGCGAACATCGGGCTCGTGAGTATCGAGAACCCTATCAGCCCGGGAACGAGGAAGTCGATGTACTTGTAGGAGGAGGACACGACTGTCGTGGTCTGTATTCCAAGGGCAGGGATGGCTCCCGGCGCGGCGTGCTCGAAGTTGAACTCCCCTATGACCTCCTGGGTGATTCCCGCGACGACGTCGCTCGTCGTCGACGCCGGGTTCTCGTACACGGTGACGTTAACCCTCCCCCCTGGTTGGGCGTATTCGGCGGAGAAGTCGGAGGGTATGAGTATCCCCTGGCCGGCCGAGTGCGACACCAGGTAGGACGAGAAGTTGACCGTGGTCGGGACCTCCACCATCTGGACGACCCCCGTCTGGTTCAGCGCCGAGACGAACTGCGCTCCGACGGGCCCTGAGTCGTTGTTCTGGTAGTATACCTGGGTCGGCCCTGAGCTGCCCCCCGCGAATATCGCGCCGAAGAGGAGGATAAGGATGACCGGGAAGACCAGGGCGAAGAAGACCCCTATCCTGCTCCGCAGGTACCCCTTGCCGAAGACCTGGAGGTCCGCGACCATCCGCCTGAAGCTGATCAGAGTGCCATCCCTCACTGCCCCCCGTCCCGGTGCTCCTCCGCTGTCCCTCCTACCATCCTGATGAATATGTCCTCTAGGCTGTCCCTCTTGGTCGCCATGTCCCCCCAGTCCTGCCCCGACTGCTCGATGGCGGAGAGGGCCGCCAGCGCGTCGTCCTTCTTCGCGAGCCTGACCCCGACTGTCTGGGCCCCGTCGAACTCGACTTCGAGCTTGGTGTTCTTCCTCAGATAGTCCGCCAGCGC
>JASHUK010000086.1 GCA_030040055.1 Nitrososphaerales archaeon
ATCGAGTCCTTGACTATCTTCCGGATGTTTCGGGGCGTGATGCTCGAGTCGGCAATCTGTGTCAAGCTAGCGCTTGCCTTCGCCAATTTGGCGTCGTTCTCCTGTTGCTTCTTGGCTTTGGTGCTCATGACAATCACACGCTGAGAAGAAGCGCCCTGCCCCTAGGGGATAAGTGCTTTTCGTCGAAGACTACTTTAAAGGAAGACACCCATGGAGAGGCGTTGGACAGGGCTGGCAGAAGCGGAACGAAGCTTGTCGCCCAGCTGGTTAGGAAGGGGGCGACGCTCCTTGCGGAACCGTGTCCGCAGTGTGGAGGCGTCCAGATCAGGTACTTGGGGAAGGTCTACTGCTCGGGCCACCAAGACCTCTCACCCCTTCTGGTTGTCGAGGGCCTGTCGCTTGACAATGTGGTAGCTGAAGTGAGGCAGGCCCTGCTGCTGAAGCTCAACCAAGACGCTCGACTGTTGGAAGGGGAGGACGATCTCTCGAAGCAGGGACAACTCGTGTCGTTGATGGCAGATTGCTTCGATCTGCTCCAAAAACTACCCGGCGGGCGGCAGAGGCCTTAAATCAGATTTTGCGGCCTTTGGTTCCGGTTTTGACCTTGAAGATAGGGCAGAGGGTGCCTACGTTCTCGCTTCCCGACACCGAGGCGAAGCTCCGCGGGCTGAGCGAGCTAGCCGGAGACAGGGGCGTGACCATTGCGTTCTTTCCCTTCGCGTTCTCGGGAACGTGCGACAAGGAAGCCTGTGCGTTGCGCGACCAGTATGCAGAGTTCAGGAAACTCCAGACCGATGTCGTCGGCATCAGCGTCGACAGCGTCTATTCGCTGCGCGCCTTCGCCCTGACCTATGGCATCCCCTTCCCGCTGCTGAGTGACTTCAACAAGAGGGTCACGCGGTTATATGGGGTTCTACAGGACTCTTGGGTGATCCTGGGTTATAGGGGGGTTGCCAAGCGGTCAGTTTTCACGGTAGACCGGAAAGGAGTTCTTCGCTACCGATGGATAGCTGAAGTGCCCGCTCAAGAGCCCCCGTACGATGAAGTGACCAAGGCTGCGGCGAGCTTGGCCGTCTAGCCGGCTGGTCGATTCCTTTTATATCGGCGCGAAGTGTGACGCTCGATGACTCAGGAGGCGGGCATCAAGCCCATAGTAGAGCTCACGCCCAAGGCGTCAGCTGAGTTGAGGTCATATCTGAGCAAGCAGGGAAAACCTTCTGCAGCTCTCAGAATCTTTGTGACGGCGGGAGGCTGCTCGGGGCTTTCCTACGGAATGGTCGTGGATGACAAACTGTCCGACGACGACTACGTGATCGACATCGACGGAGCCAGGGTGGCGGTCGACAGGTCGAGCGCTCCATTCATAGCAGGCTCTGTGATTGACTACAAGTCGGAAAAGCTGATGGGTGGCGGCTTCGTCGTGAGCAACCCGAACGCCGTCTCAACCTGCGGCTGCGGCGAGTCGTTTAGGACTGCATAGAAGGACCGTTCCCATCGTCAGTCGCTTGAGCGCCGGGGGTAGGATTCGAACCCACGAGACCCGAAGGTCACGGGCTGACTGGTACTTGATCTCGAGTTGCGGACCCGCTCGGGTTGCCCGCGCATTAACCACTCTGCCACCCCGGCTGGCGCTGAGCGAAACCGGGGCCCCTATAATTTCTTTGATTGGAAGACCCCCCAGTTTCCCGTAATGGTTGGAACCAGACTTTATATGAAAACGGCTCGGGCGCATGGTCGATGAGAGCGTCGCTCGTCTGGTCCTCTCCGAACCCAGAGAAGACGATAGCCGTGGCCATGCGAAGATGCTACAGCACGAAACCTATCGAAGACATCGAGGCAGAATTGCAGCAGAAGGGAGTCGAATATTGGAAGTACCTCCTCGTAAAGTGTCTCCAGGACAAGTCTCTCGACGTCCTCGAGCACTTCACGATGACCCTTCTGGTCGAAGAGGCGTCAGGGGTCGAGGTTGGGGAGCTGATCCGAGCGTTCCCGTACCTGCGTTTCAGCGGTCTGGATAGTTCGAGTTGGCTCCTGTCCCTCAATGCCAGGACGCTGGTCGAAATGTCGCGGGATGCGGTGGGGAAGGCGTTGGCGAAGCTGGTCGTGGGGGAACTGGAGAGGATGAACGTGAGCCCCATCTTCAATGGCGTCGCTTTTGGAGGCGAGACGCACGCGGGTTAAGCTGCTGTACCATACCGATGTTACTGCTCTAAAAGAAGCCTTCCTCACAAAGAGAGTGCCGTTCGACCCCGCGCTCGTTATGGAGCATGTTGTCTACATGTTCGAAATTGAGGACTGTAGCAGGGTTACAACGCATCAGTTGGTCAGGCATCGGGTTGCGTCCTACGATCAGGAGTCGCAGAGGTTCTCCGCTGCGACGAAAGAGGGAGTGGTCGTTCCCCCACGCGTAGAGTCGAATGAGGCAGCCCGAAGGATATTCGACGAGACTCTGAAGCGCGTCTACGCCGCCTACGATGAACTAGTCTCGGCCGGAGTGGCAAAGGAAGACGCCAGATACATACTTCCCAACGGGATTAAGACGAAGATAGTGGTCACGATTAATGCGAGGAGTCTGATGCACATCGTATGGCAGCGTACCGCGCTTCAGGCTCAATGGGAAATCAGAGAGCTAGCGACGACGCTGCACAGGCTAGCTAAGGAAGCCACGCCGGAGCTCTGGACTGAAGTCATAGAGCGATAGACGTTGGGAAAGTCCTTCGGCACCGCGGGCGTGAGGGGAATATTCAACACCTCGCAGACCCCCCTAGACATTTACAGGCTCGCTGAAGCGACGGCCTTCGCATCGGGCAGAGGCACCTACGCCGTGGGGTGGGACGGAAGGAAGGCGTCGAGCCTCCTGGCAAGGACGGTCATGTCCGGCGTCGCGGCGGTGGGAAGTGACGTCTCTGTGTTGGGCCTTGTGCCGACGCCGGTGGTGGCCTTCGGAACCAGGACCCACTCGTGTGCAGCGGGGTTCTCTGTCACTGCCTCCCACAACCCGCGTGAATACTCTGGAGTCAAAATCTTCGATGCCACTGGAATGGAGCTGCCCAAATCGCACGAAGAGAGGATTGAGCGGGCGATGGGAATCGACGTCGTCATGTCTTCTGGTAAGTTCGGGGTTGTCCGGGACGACCGTTGCGTGGTTGACGAATACATCGATGCGATGGTATCCAGATACGGTAAGGCATCGGGTTCCTTGAGGATAGCCATCGATTGCGCTAACGGACCAGGCGGTCTGGTCACCCCTGTGGTTCTGACCCGTCTGGGCCATAGGGTGCTTGCGCTGAACGCTCAAGTCTCATGGTGGTTCCCTGCGAGGCCGCCCGAACCAACTGCCGCCCATCTTTCCGACTTCACGCGCGTCGTGCCTGCCTTGGGGGTTGACTTCGCGCTTGCCCATGATGGAGATGCTGACAGGTTGGTGCTGATTGACGGGACAGGGGCCGTACTCCCCGACGCGGTCTTAGCTTCTCTGGTACTTCGTGGGCTGGGAGTCTCCGCAGGAGCCGCAGTCATCTCTGAGAACAGCTCCAATGCGGTAGCTGAGGAAGCTGAACGGATTGGCCTCAGGGTAGTGCGAAGCAAGGTAGGCAAGTCGTTTGCGATGATTGCTTCAGAAAGAGGCGTATTCGCTTGTGAGCCAAGCAAGATAGTGGATCCGAAGTGGGGCCTGTGGGAGGATGGCATCAACGCAGCCGCCCTGGTGTCTGCTGTTCTTTCATCGGACAGAGGCCTATTGTCACAGATTGTCCGGGAAATCGAGTGGAAGTATAGACAAGTGAACGTCGACGTCGCTGTCAGGATGCAACCACTGATGGTGAACGCAAAGGAGGCGTTCAAGCGCCTAGGCATCGCAGAAGAGCGCACCCTTGACGGATACAAATTGGTGCTCGAGGATGACTCTTGGGTCATGTTCAGGCCTTCCGGGACCGAGCCGAAAACCCGGCTATACTGTGAGTCGAAGGACGAACATAGACTGGCCCAACTTGTTCAGTTGGGTGTGCAGTGCATAGAATCGTCTTTATAGCGTACGGGTCGCGTAGAATCTGTGTCTCAGTCGAAGGCTGTGGAGCGGGTCTTAGCCTCTGGGTATTTGATAGATGCCAAAGCGTACGATCTAATCACCAAACTTCCTTCGGACTTGGACGCCGAGTCGCTGGCGGACAGGCTAGTCGAGCAGAAGGCAGGTGCGACCGGGAGTGATAGGGTGATTACAGAGCGCGACGTACTGAATGCGCTTCCGAGTGGCCCTCCCCCGGACGAACCGAAACAGGTGACGGCGGTAGACGCTAGCGACGTCGAGGTGATTTCCGACCCGACGCAGGCAATCGCTCCGATAGAAGCCTACGAGGGCTTCAGCCGCCTTTTCCGCGATCGGTATAGCAGGCTCTCCTCGATATTGAAAGGCCGGTTGGACGCGAAGGGGACGATGAGCGTGTCCTCAGCGAAGAGCATCGCACCTGGCAAGAAGGCGAAGGTAGCTGGCCTGGTCTCAAGCCGGATGAGCAGAAGGAACGTCGTCGAGGTGACGATAGACGACCAATCAGGCTCGCTGAAGGCCTCCTGCCGCGATGAGGCCGTCTCTCGCGCGGCAATGGAAGCTCCGTTGGACAGCATGGTGGTGATGGAAGTCTCGAGGAGCAAGGCCGGGCAGCTCTACATCGAGTCGTTGGCTCTTCCAGACGTTCCAGGGAGGAGGCCTACGGTGTCGTCTCATAGGGTCTACGCGGTCCTGATGTCCGACCTCCATGTGGGTAGCAAGATGTTCCTTCGCGACGACTTCATGCGGCTGCTGAAGTGGTTGAACGGTGAGTTCGGCGAAGCTGACATTGTAAGCAGAGTGGGTTACCTAGTGATCGCAGGAGACTTGGTGGACGGTGTGGGCGTATATCCGGGTCAAGAGTTGCAGCTCATAGAAAAGGACCCCAGGAGACAATATGACTCTGTCGCCGAGCTGTTGCGGCAGGTTCCATCTAGGATACAGATTGTGGTTTCTCCCGGGAACCACGACCCAGTCAGGCAAGCGCTCCCCCAGCCTGCAGTCTCCCCAGATGTCGCCGAGTCGCTTTACTCGATGGAGAACCTCCGATGGGTCGGCGATCCGAGCTATGTGAAGTTGCATGGCGTCACGTTCTTGATTTATCATGGTAAGAGCCTGGATGACGTAATAGCGATGACCCCGGGTCTCTCGTATCACAGGCCGACGGATGCCATGAAGCTCCTCCTCCGCGCCCGCCATCTTGCGCCGACCTACGGGAAGCGCACCGCCCTGTCTCCCGAGCTAAGAGACTTCCTCGTGATAGACCCCGTACCCGACGTGATGCACTGCGGTCACGTCCACACATATGGCGAAATGAACTACAGAGGGACATTGATTGTCAACTCAGGGACGTGGCAGGCTCAGACAAGCTTCCAGTCGAACATGGGACTGGAGCCTACACCGAGTGTGGTGCCAATCGTCGACCTTTCTACCCTTGAAGCGGTTAGAAGGAACTTCGGATCGGGCGGGTTTCCTCTCTCCTAGGCAGCGGCCGCGAGCGCCGTATCCTCGGACATAATCTTGCCAAGAATCTGCTCGCCGATTAAGAGTTGGATTCTCTTGGTCCGTCCCCGCCGTCCTTTGCTGACCACGGAGGCTTCAATGAGACCCAACAGGTCGAGTTCGGCCAAAATCCCGCTTACCCTTCTCTGTGTAAGAACCTCGATTCCTGTTCGCCTGCAAAGTGTGGTATAGGCAAGGTAGAGTTCACCCGTGTTCGTTCCTTCCTTGAACTTGGATGTGGCGAGCAGTACCGCTTTCGTCTGGACGGGTAGCGACCGTATCGCCTCCTCCACCCGATCGTGTTCCATCTTGTCTGAAGCTTTCTTGATGCACATGTCGTCGATTTCCTTGAGGCCTTCCCGCTCAGCCACCTCTCCGGCTATTCTGAGCAGGTCGATTGCGCGCCTGGCGTCGCCATGTTCAGAACCCGCCATTGCCGCGCAGAGGTTGATTGCGGCCTGAGAGGCGACCCCCGGTTTGAACGCTGTTTGCGCCCTCTCGCCAAGTATTTCCTTGAGCTCTTCCACAGTGTAGGGCGGGAACACCATCTCCTCCTCGCTCAGGCTACTCAGGACCCGCGGATCGAGTCCCTCCTTGAACTTCAAGTCGTTGGAGATTCCAACCAAAGACAGTAGTCCGGGTAAGAGCCTTTCATTGGACCTTGTGAATTCATACAGGACTTCGTCTCCGAAGGTCTTCACCAAATAATCGATCTCGTCCAAGACCAGAATTACCAAGTTTCCCCTCAGTTGTATTTCCTTGAAGATTCTGCTTGTCACCTCCCCAGTGGACAGGCCCGTGAAGGGGACCCTGACTCCCACTGCCTGGGCGAATTCAGCCAGGGTGCGGTACTCGGTGTTTGCCAGCCTTGTGTTCACATAAGCGACGACCACCTTGCTCTCCCCTCCGCTAAGCAACTTAGACAGAACGTACCTTGTGACCGCTGTCTTGCCGGTTCCGGTTTTTCCGTACAGAAGGAGATTTGATGGTCTGCTCCCGTGAAGTACTGGCGCCAAGACCTCGGCTATCACTGTCGTCTGCTGGTCCCTGAACGGCAGCTTTTCGGGAATGTATTCCGGGCTCAGCGCACCGTGATTGGCGAATAGGATTTTTCCCTGTTTCGCCCTGTAGAAGATCCTGTCTATTTCGTCCTCCAACTTCAGGTCAGTTGCTTCTGATCAGTGGAAACATCGCTTAGATAAGCGCTCCGCCCCTCCAATTCTTCTGTTTCCTGTGTTTTGAGGTCGTAGACTGGAGTTTTGTTGTCTTACTTCAGGAGGTCGTGCTTGGTTCCTGTGCCTAGGTGATAGAGCTTAGGGTCTACTGGAAGACACCCATCATTAACGAGAGACTGACCACGGCCGTAACAGACGTTCAAACAGTCTGCACCGGAAGTGAAGGGGTCCGGGTCCTGGAGTGAACTGATGTGAAACTAAACTGCGATTGCCAAGCTATGACACCCCAGTATTTCCACTGGAGCCACTCTCGCCCGAAACGGCAACCAGAGCACGTTCCAACCCCTTTGCTTCCGGTGGAGCCAGTATCGGGCGGTTCACCAAGTCAGCGAAGTGAAGCACTGTGAACCATGCTCCAGCTCTCAGCATCGGGTCAAAGAATGCGATGTCCCTGTTCACAAGTTCACACTAGCATGGGCTTTATGGCCAGCTGGGGTCTGGTTTGTTCTCCTTTGCGTAAGCGGATCAGGATAGAAATGGAAGACGATGATGGCACCAAATACACACTCGCCCTTGAGGGGAAGGTCTCGCGTGATAAATTGATGAAAGCCGTCGACATGCTGGAGGTAATGGACGTCCAGCTGGATCATCCTCAAAGAACGCCAGATGAGGGAACGTTCCTCGGTAAGGTGATTGCTCTTCTGGAAACCACATTCGCTGCGGGAGACTTCTCGTCGTCCGACATGGCACGAGAATTCGAGGAGAGGTACAATCAACCGGTCAAGCTCAGCACAATCTCCACCTACCTTGCACGTCTCGCTGACAAACAGTACATACGGCGAGAGAGATTCGGAAACTCCTGGGTCTATCGCAGGGTGTACCTGAGAACGAGCCAGGTCGCAGAAAGATAAACCATCCTTTCAAGACCCGGGTTGTTGCGAGCGCCGACTGCCCAGAGCATTCCTGCCAGCCTCCGTCAGCTCATAGACGAAAGGCTTCTTGGAGTCATTCCTGGTTACAAGTCCATCGTCGAAAAGGACTTTCAGAATCCGGGCTGCATGTTCCCGCGAAATCGCAAATCGCTGTCTGACCTCTACGGAGGTAAGCGCCCTCTCCGAAAGAACGGCAAGCAATGCGTGGGTTGCCGCATCTCGCTGCCCGGTTCGTTCCACGTTGGCTGGATATGTCGCATCCTCCTTCGAAGCGGGTCCCTGGGTCGGAAGTTGAAGCAGAGACTGAAGATGTGCAAGCTGCTCGGAGAGGTGCTCCAGCTGACTCTGTTGTCGTTCGACCAAAGACACGAGTCCTCGTTCGTAACCCACTTGATGCGCTGCCTCATCTGTAACTCCATGTAACATGGCATCACGTGATGCAGACCGATGACGCACCTCTCCCGCATCAGCCTCTT
>JASHUK010000087.1 GCA_030040055.1 Nitrososphaerales archaeon
CATCCCAGACACGGTCCTTGAAGAGCGCGGCTCGCTCAGGGACAAGACCGTGAAGCTCGGGCAGATAGCCAGGGCATGCGCCATCTACGGGGTCGACGTCGTCGAGATATTCAGAGACAGGGGAGGGACGGGGGAGGCCGAGCTGATGACGAAGGTGCTGGGATACCTGGAGACACCGCAGTACCTGAGGAGGAGGATGTACCCGCTGGACGAGGCTCTGAAGTTCGCCGGACTACTGCCGCCCCTGAGAATCCCGTCGCACAAGAAGAAGGTGGCGCTGGCCGACGTGAAGGTGGGAGAGGTCAGGGAGGGCCTCGCCAACCCCGACGGGACGGTAGACGTGGGCCTCGACAGGAGCGCCGCCATCAGGGAGCGGATTCCTCCCGGCTCCAGGGTCACGGTGAGGGTGGTCTCCTCGTCCCCCTTCGCAGTGGAAACTATCCCCCGCGACGCGGTCAAGGAGTATTGGGGATACTCGCTGGAGGTCAAGGACCTCGCGGAGGTCTTCTCCGACGCGAGGTTCGGCGTGAAGGTCGCGACTTCGAGGTACGGGGACCCGCTGGGGAGCAGGATTCCCAGCCTGCAGGAGGCGGTCAGGAGGTCTGACGGGGTCGCCCTCGTGTTCGGCTCCCCTTCCCGCGGCCTGTTCGAGATCGCGGGGAAGGACCTCCGGGCGAAGGCCGACTTCACGTTGAACCTCTTTGCGGACCAGCACGTGGAAACGGTCCGGACTGAAGAGGCGATATTCGCAGGCCTTCAGCTCGTGAATACGCTCGTTTCCTGAGAAGGTTTAAGTGCGGAACTGAAACCGGGTTTCGAAAGAGGGGTCAGTGTGAATTGGGGCATAGGAAGCATAGTGCACCGCGCAGGGGGAGCCTTGCATACAGGCCGAGGGGTCGCGCGAAGAGCATGGTCCCAAGGGCAAGGACGTGGCCGAAGGTCGAAGGGGACAAGCCCACGATGCTCGCATTCCCCGCCTTCAAGGCCGGCACGATTCACGTCATAACGGTGGACGACAGGGCCAAGACCCCGAACTTCGGAAAGCCTCTGTTCAACGCTTCGAGCGTGCTTTCGATGCCCGAGGCCGAGGTCATGGGGGTCAGGCTCTACGCCCGCGAGAACGGCCTGGACACGCCGATCGCGGAGTCGAAGTCTTCGGAGAAGGGGGCCGGGGAGAAGCTTCCGGTGGAGAAGGCGAGCAGGGTCACGGCGATAGTGGCCGCCCACCCTGACGAGGCCGGGCTGTCCCAGAAGGAGCCGATGGTGATGGAGGTAGGGGTCTCGGGCTCGGACGTGAAGGCCCAGGCGGAATACGTCCTTTCGCTGATAGGGAAGAAGGTGAAGTTCGCCGACATGTTCAAGCCGGGGATGTACGTCGACGTCCTGGGGATAACCAAGGGGAAGGGGTTCGAAGGGCCGGTGACTAGGTTCGGGATCAAGAGGAAGCAGCACAAGTCGAGGAAGAGCGTCAGGGCGGCCGGAGTCATCGGGCCGTGGCATCCTGCGGCGGTCATGTACACAGTGGCCAGGGCGGGGCAGATGGGTTTCCACCAGAGGACCGAGACGGGCAAGCGGATCCTGCTTGTGGGGAACGCGAAGGAGAAGCCGATAACCCCGGCAGGGGGCTTCCTGCACTATGGAAACGTGGGCGGTGACTACGCAGTGCTTAGGGGGTCGGTCCCCGGGCCGGCGAGGAGGTTCGTGATGGTCAGGTACAGGGCCAGAGGGGTGTCGAGGTCTCAGGCCCCTCCGCAGGTCATCGAAGTGAGCACGGTCCCCAGGTGATGGGGTCGATGAAAGCAGAGGTAGTCGGCATGGACGGGAAGTCGGCGGGGAAGGTAGACGTGCCGCCCGTGTTCGAGACACAGCTGAGGCCGGACCTGATCAAGCGCATGTTCTGGATAGTCGGCTCCCACGAGCTGCAGCCTCAGGGAAGGGACCCGATGGCAGGTGAGAGGACGACGGCCGAGACCCACAGCCCACCGACGGGGACGGGCCGATCCAGGATACCCAGGGTGAAGGGGGAGCGGTACTCGAGGGGGGGGATGGCCGGCGGGGTGGCCAGCGTCGTGAAGGGCAGGCTCCCGCATCCTCCGAGGTCCGAGAAGGTGATCTACCTGAAGGCCAACAAGAAGGAGAGGCGGCTGGCGACCAGGTCGGCGATCGCGCACACGGCGGACCTCGACTCCGTGAAGCAGCGCGGCCACAGGGTGAAGAAGATGTCTCTCCCGCTCGTGGTCAGCGACGACATCGAGACGGTCGAGAAGACCGCTGAGCTGGTCTCGTTCTTGGAGAAGGTCGACCTGAAGGCCGAGCTTCGCAGGGTCGCCGACAGCCCGAAGAGGAACACCGGTAAGGCGAGGCTCAGGGGCAGGGTGTACAGGTCGCGCGTGGGTCCGCTCATTGTGGTCACGAACGACAGGGGGATAGGCAAGGCCGCCGGAGGGGTCCCCGGCCTGGACGTGGTGAGGGCTGACAGCCTCGACATCGTGCACCTCGCACCGGGGGGCGTCCCGGGAAGGCTGACCGTGTGGACGGAGTCCGCGCTGGGCGCGCTCTCGACCGAAGGGGGAGCCACGTCTTGAGGATCGAGGACGCGCAGAAGATCCTGAGGCGGCCGTACGTCACCGAGCGGACCTTCGAGCAGATCGAGAGGGAAAACAAGCTCTGCTTCATCGTGGACGACAAGGTGTCCAAGACCCAGGTCGCCGCTGCCGTCGAGTCGCTCTACGAGGTGAAGGTGATGGCGGTCAACACGTCGAGGACGAACCAGGGGAAGAAGGCTTTCGTGAGGCTGACGGCAGAAAGCAAGGCCGCCGACCTGGCCACGAGACTGGGGCTGGTGTAGTCATGGGCAAGAGAACACTTCAACGTAGAAGAGGAAAGGCAGGGATACAGTTCAGGGCGCCGAAGCGCGGCAAGGTCGCCCCTGTCAGGTACCCAAGAGACGACGGGCAGACAGGAACGGGGGTCGTGACTGCGATCATCGACGAGAGGGGCAGGAGCGCCCCGCTGGCGCAGGTCAGGTTCGACGAGAGGTACGCCTACCTCCCTGCCGTGGCTGGACTGACGGTCGGGTCGGAACTCTCGCTCGGCGCGGAGGCGCGCCCGGTCGGGGGGAACATCCTCCCGCTCTCCAGGATTCCCGAAGGGACCAGGATCTGTAACGTGGAGCTCAGGCCGGGCGACGGGGGAAGGCTGATGAGGGCTTCCGGCGCGTCGGCGGTCCTCTTCTCCAAGACGAAGGAGGGGGCCATACTGAAGCTCGCGTCAGGGAAGAGTATACTCGTGGACGACAGGTGCAGGGCGACTGTGGGGGAGGTCGCGGGTGGAGGCAGGCGCGAGAAGCCGTTCCTCACTGCCGGGGCCAGGCACCACGCGATGAGGGCCTCCGGAAGGGTCTACCCGAGGATGAGAGGGGTGGCCATGGCGGTGGTCTACCACCCGTTCGGAGGCGGAAGGCACCAGCACCCCGGGAAGTCGACCAGCACTTCGAGGAACGCCCCGCCCGGAAGGAAGGTAGGGTTAATAGCGCCGAGGAAGACCGGAAGGAAGAGGTTGGCGAGGGTCAGCGTGGGGGTAGTGGAGTAGGTGCCGAAGGAGTTCAGGTACAGGGGGCACACGCTTGAGGAGCTCAGCTCGATGTCCACCGAGGCCGTCCTCGTCCTGCTCCCTTCGCGCGCGAGGCGCTCTATCAACAGGGGGGTCTCCGACGAGAAGAGGAAGCTCCTCGAAGACGCGCGCGGCGCCAAGGACGGGAAGCTGAAGGGGGAGATCAAGACCCACGCGAGGGACATGGTTGTCCTTCCGCAGATGGTGGGGCTGACCATAGGGGTCCACAACGGAAGGGAGTTCGTCCCGCTCGAGATCAGGCCGGAGATGATTGGGAGGTACATAGGGGAGTTCGTGATCACGAACAAGAAGGTCGTGCACGGGACCCCCGGGATCGGCGCCAGCCGGTCCAGCCTGTACGTCCCGCTCAAGTGACTTGTTCGACCTCCAGTCATTCCTGAGGTCTGCCGCATTCGCCGTGGTCTACGCGGGGATCGAGTACAGGTACGTCAACAGGAGGGAGGAGCCGTGGACGAAGGAGGTTCCCGGCTTCTACGAGAAGCCGCTGTTCTGGAAGATCTCGCCGTACCAGGCCTACCTCCTGCTCCCCCTGTTCATCGTGGCCTCCTTCACTACCTCAGTCACCGCGTGGGCCGGTAACGTCTTCTTCGTCGCGTTCCTCGAGGACATCACGTACTTCGTCTGGAGAGGAAGGTGGGTCCAGCCCGGGGAGTGGACGACGACCCTGCTGGGCGGGGTCGAAATCGGCGGGGTGGAAGTCCCTCTATGGTGGCCGGCGGCGATCCTGATAGGCGCCGGGCTTTATCTCGTCCCGCTCTAGCCCACGGTCGTCTGCGACTGGTCCCTCATGAAGTTCAGCAGGTAGTGCGGGCCTCCGACCCCCCTGCCGGTCGCGCCGCTCGCGTTCCACCCGGTGAACGACTGGGCGCCGGGCCAGGCGCCGGTCGTCGACCCGCCGCTCCTGTTAGCGTAGGTCACGCCGAACCTGATGCCGTCGAAGAACCTCTTCACCTCGGCCTTGTCGGTGGAGAAGACGCCGGCGGTCAGGCCGTAGTCAGTCTTGTTGGCCTGCGCGAGGGCGTCCTCGAACCTCTCGAAGGTGGAGACCACGACGAACGGGAGGAACAGCTCGTCGGAGAAGAGCCTGTGGTCCTGCGGCAGCCCGGCCACCACCGTCGGGGAGACGTAGTATCCCTTCGAAGCCGACTTCCCGGCGAGGACCTTCCCTCCGGCCAGTATCCTGCCCCCTGACTTCCGCGCGTCCGCGACCGCCGCCTCGAACTTCCTGACAGCGGCCTCGTTTATCACCGGCCCCATGAAGACGTCCTTGTTCCTCGGGTCGCCGACCACGAGCTTCCCCATGCGCTCGAGGAGCGCGTCGAGGAAACGGTCGGCCACCTTCCTGTGGACGTACACACGGGAGGTCGCGCTGCACTTCTGGCCGCCGTACCCGTAGGCCGCCCTAACCACCCCCTCGACAGCCTTCGCGATGTCGGCGGACTCGGCGACTATCGTGGGGTTCTTGCTTCCCATCTCGAGGATGATCGGCTTGGGATAGCGCTGCTGGGACAGGAAGCCCCTGTAGAGCCTCATCCCGACGTCCCTGGAGCCCGTGAACGCGAGCCCCGCCACGTCTGGGTTCGAGACGAACTCCTCCTCGAAGTTCGCCCCCGGGCCGGTGACGTAGTTCACGGCCCCGTCCGGGACCCCCGCGTCGCTGAACACGCTGTAGAGCGCCAGGCCGGTCAGCGGGGCGGCGCTTGTCGGCTTCAGTATGACGGAGTTCCCCGTCATCAGGGCCCCGAGCGCCATCCCGTTCGCCAGCATGAAGGGGAAGTTGAACGGCGATATTACCGGCCAGACCCCGAAGGGCTTAGACGCGACCAGGGTCTTCTCGCCCGGCCCCCCCGACCCCATCTTGGCGACGTACCCTTCCTCCGCCCTCATCATGCGCGAGTAGTAGGTTATCGCGTCCACCGCCTCCCAGGCTTCCGCCAGGGACTCGAGCCGGTTCTTCCCGACCTCGTAGGTAATCGTCGCCGCTATGTCGAACTTCCTCTCGTCGATGAGCTTCGCGGCCCTTTCGAGGACCCTGACCCTCTCGCGCCAGGACTTCCCGCTCCAGACGGAGAACCCCTCCTTGGCGGCGGAGACCGAGGCCCGGGCGTGCTCCCTGACTCCGGTCTGGAATCGTCCCACCACTATCGAGGTGTCGAAGGGGCTGCGGCTTTCGAACTCGGAGTCCGCCCAGACCTCCTCCCCGCCTATGCGCATCGGGTAGCTCTTGCCGAGCCGCCTACCGAGCGAGTCGAGCGCCGCCTGATACTTCGGGTGAAGGCTCTCGTCGGCCGACATGGTGACGTAGGTTACCTTCTTCGCGGGCTCCGCAGGCACGGGGGCGAGCGGTCTCGATACGCTACTTAATGTTTGTCGGCTGAGACGACGGCCCGGCGAGGGATCGAAAGGTACTCGCCTGCGACGGCCTTCTTCACCTCGGCGAAGTCCTGTGGCGCCCCCAACAAATTCTGCATAGAGGTCATCGTCCGCGGGTCCAGGCCGCAGGGGCGGATCATCTCGAAGTAGGAGAGGTCTGTGTTGACGTTCAGCGCGAAACCGTGGTAGGCGACCCACCCAATCACCGCCACCCCGACCGACGCGAGCTTCCGCCCGCCCACCCAGACCCCAGGGTGGCCGTCCACCCTCGTCCCGTCTATCCCGAACCTCGCCACCGCCGCGATGAGCGCCGCCTCCATCTCCCTCACGTGCCTCCTGACGTCGTGGTCCTCGAGCATGACGATCGGGTAGCCGACAAGCTGCCCCGGCCCGTGGTATGTCGCGTCACCGCCCCGCTCGACTTGGACGACCGGTATGGGCTGGGCACCGAGGTTCTCGGGCGAGGTCTTCCTCCCCAGAGTTATGACGTGCTCGTGCTCCACCAGCAGCAGCGTGTCGGGGACCTCCCCTGCCGCGCGC
Source organism: Nitrososphaerales archaeon (assembly GCA_030040055.1). Taxonomy (GTDB): domain Archaea; phylum Thermoproteota; class Nitrososphaeria; order Nitrososphaerales; family Gagatemarchaeaceae; genus UBA183. The sequence continues at coordinate 6,547 of JASHUK010000087.1, forward strand.
CCCGCCGCGAGCCTCCTCTGCATCTCGAGGGTGGGGAGATACGCCGCCCTGCCCAGGTCGACGACCCTGAGGCTCATAGCCGCAGCTGGTGGACCGGGTGTCCCGCCGCCGACTCGGAGGCCTCCATTATCGCCTCGGGGAGGGTCGGGTGCGGGTGCATGGTCAGCGCGATGTCCTCCACGGTCGCCCCCATTTCTATGGCAAGCGCCACCTCGCTGATCAGGTTGGAAGCCTCGGAGCCCACTATCTGGACGCCGAGGACTCGGCCGTCGTCCGCGTTCGAGACCACCTTGACGAAGCCCTCGGCCTCGCCGGTCGACAAGGCCCGTCCCAGCGCCGCGAACGGGAACCGGCTCCGCTTGACCTTGAACCCCGCCTCGGCCGCCTTCGCCTCCGTCAGGCCCGCGCTCGCGATCTCGGGGTCGCAGAAGACCGCGTCAGGCATTACTGTCCAGTCCGCGGACGCCGGCTTCCCCGCGGCGCGCTCGGCGGCCACCGCCCCCTCCTTCGAGGCCTTGTGGGCTAGCATCGGGGGGCCTCTGACGTCCCCTATCGCGAAGATGCCGGGGACCGAGGTCTCCATGTGGGTGTCCGTCACGACATACCCCCGGGCGTCTATCTTGACGCCCAGCCGCTCGAGGTTGAGCCCCTCCGTGTTGGGCTTCTTCCCGACGCTCACGAGGACCTTGTCGACTTCGAGCGTCTGCCTCCCCTCGGGGCTCTCGACGTCGACCTTCGCAGTCCCTTCTCCCTTGGAGACGGAGACGACCTTCGACTTCAGGTGGATCTTAGCCCCCTTTCCCTCCAGCTTCCGCTGCACCACCCTGACCACCTCGGGGTCGCTCCCGGGGAGCAGCTGGTCCATTATCTCGACTATCGTTATCTCGGTCCCGAAGCCCTGGAACATCGAAGCGAACTCCAGCCCTATCGCTCCTCCGCCGACGATCAACATCTTCTTCGGGGGCGAGGTCAGGTTGAGCCCCTCCTTGGAGCCGATTACGAGGCTCCCGTCCAGCTCGAGCCCCGGGAGCTGCGCCGACCTGGTCCCGGTCGCAATCACGACGGACTTCGTCGATATCTCCTCGGCGCCCTGCCCGGTCCTGACGGAGACCCTCCCTCTTTCGACCATCTCGGCCCTCCCCATGACGATGGTGACGTGGTTCCCCTTCAGCAGCGACTCCACGCCCCCGACAAGCTTCGCGACGACCTCCTGCTTCCACTTCTGCATCTGCGCGAAGTCCACGCTGACGCCTGTGGTCCTGAGGCCGAACCTCTCGCCCTCCTTCACCCTGCCAGCCAGCTTTGACACGGTGATAAGGGACTTCGAGGGGATGCACCCGTAGTTCAGGCACTCGCCCCCGATCCGGTCAGCCTCCACGAGGACGGTCCTCAGCCCCAGCTGCCCCGCCCTGATGGCGCAGACGTACCCCCCCGGGCCTCCGCCGATTATCGTGACGTCGGCTTCCAAGGAACTTCTGGGCCGCGCGGGTCGCTTTGTCGCTTAAACCTTGCTGAGCCGCGTCACAGAATTTCGGCGAGGAGCTTCTTCGTGTCCTGCATGTTCTCTATCAGCCTGGAGGTGAACCGGGCCGCATAGGCCCCGTCGAGGACCCTGTGGTCGAAGGTGAGCGAGAGGTACGTGGTGTCCCTGACCTCTATCTTCCCGTCCCTCACGACCGGGCGCTTCGCTATCTTGTGCAGGCCCAGTATCGCGACCTCCGGGGAGTTGATGATCGGGGTGGCGAACAGCCCGCCTATGGCGCCGACGTTGGTTATCGTGAAGGTCGAGCCCCTCACCTCGTCCAGGCTGAGGGCGCTCCTCCTCGCCTTGTCCGCCAGTCTTTCTATCTCCCCGGCGATCTCGAAGATGTCTTTCCTGTCCGCGTCCTTGATCACGGGGACGACGAGCCCCTGCTCGGTGTCTGTCGCGACACCGATGTTGTAGTACTTCTTCAGGAAGATGCTCCCCCTCTGGTCGTCGAGCGAGGCGTTGAGGTAGGGGAACTCCTTCAGCGCGGGTATCAGCGCCTTGATGACGAACGGAAGGAACGTAAGCTTGACGCCCCTCTTCTCCGCGCTCCCCTTGAACGCCTCCCTGAGGAGGACGAGCTCGGTCATGTCCGCCTCGTCGACGTGCGTGACTGAGGCGGCAGTCCTCTGCGACTTCACCATGTGCTCGGCCACCGTCCGCCTTATCCCGTGGAGGGGGACCTCCTCCTCGTTGGGGCCTGCGGTCCTCGGGGCCGGGGCAGGCGGCGCCATCGCCTGCGCGGACGGTCCCTTCGCTTGGAGCCTGACGTCGTCGTCGGTCACCCTCCCCTGAGGCCCGGTCCCGCGGACCGAGGCGATGTCCACTCCCAGGTCTCTCGCCAGCTTTCTGGTCGAGGGCGTGGCAAGCACCGTCCCCGGCTGGGACGCCACTTCGGCGGCGGGCTGTGCCGGCAGGGGCGCAGGCTGTGGGGCCGGCTGCTCGGCGGGCTGCGCTTGGGCGGGGCGTGGGGCCGAGCCGGGCTCCGTGATGACCACTATAGTCTGGCCGACCTTGGCCACCTCCCCCTCCCTTACCGAAATCTTGGTGACGACCCCGGTCCTCGGGGACGGGATCTGGACGTTCACCTTGTCCGTCATGACCTCGACGAGGGGCTGGTCCTCCTTGATGGAGTCGCCTTCCTTGACCATCCACTTCAGGATCTCCCCTTCCGAGACCCCCTCCCCTATGTCAGGTAGCTTGAATTCCAAGGCGATGTGCTTGGGCGGCGACGACCCGCTCGTTATTAGTGTCTTTCGCGGCCTTCAGTACCTTGCGAGTTCCAGGGCGGCCTTCACTATCTTCTCCTTGTTCGGGATGTAGAAGTCCTCGAGCTTCGCCAGCGGGACCATGGTGTCGAAGCCGGTGACCCGCCTGACCGGGGCCTTCAGGTAGTCGAGGGCCTTCTCGGCCGCCGTAGCCGCGATCTCCGCCCCCAGCCCGAGGTTCCTCGGGGCTTCGTGGACCACCATCAGCCTCCCCGTCTTCCTCACCGAGGCCAGGATAGTGTCGAAGTCGAGGGGTGAGACGGTCCTCAGGTCGATCACCTCGGCCGACACGGAGCTCTCCGCCTGCAGCTGCTCGGCAGCCTCGAGCGTCGAGAGCATCATCGCCCCGTAGGACACCACCGTGATGTCCGAGCCCTCTCTGACGACCTTGGCCTTCCCGATCGGGATGCAGTACTCCTCCTCCGGGACGTCCATCTTGGGAGTCGTGTAGAAGCGCTTCGGCTCCATGAAGATCACCGGGTCAGGAGAGCGGACGGCGGATGCGAGGAGCCCCTTCGCGTCGAACGCGTTCGACGGTATGACCACTTTGAGGCCCGGGGTGTGGGAGAAGTAGGCTTCGGGGGACTCCGAGTGGTGCTCGGGGGCCCTTATCCCGGCGCCGTAGGGGAAGCGGACGACCCCCCTGGTGGTGAACCTTCCTCTCGTCCTGTTCCTCATCCTCGCGATGTGCGAGAATATCTGGTCGAAGGCGGGGATGCTGAAGCCGTCGAACTGGAACTCCGCGACCGGGACGATGCCGCCGATCGAGAGACCGACGAACACCCCCGCTATGGAGAGCTCGGCGAGAGGGGTGTCGAAGACCCTGTCCGGGCCGAACTCGTCCTGGAGGCCCCTCGTGATCTGGAAGACGCCGCCGTTCTTCCCCACGTCCTCCCCGAACACCACGATGGAAGGGTCCCTCGCCATCTCCTGGCGGAGCGCCATGTTGAGGGCGTTCCTGATGTTGACGCCGGGGGTCCCTCCGGACACCAACGGCTCCGGTTCGGTCGGCGGGAGAGGCTCGGCCGTCCCCAGCGCCTCGTTCGCCTCCGCGGCCAGGAGCGGGGTCTTTGACTGGTACACGTATTCGAAGATCCCCTTGGGGTCCGGTGGGGGTGACGCCCTGTAGGCCTGGACGGCCTGCTCCATCCTCTGCTCGGTCTCCGCCCTTACTGACTCTTCGTATCGCCCGTCGAGGATCCCCCTCGCCCGGAGGTACTTCTCGAACCTGGCGATCGGGTCCCGCCTCTGCCACTCCTCCACCTCAGCCTGGTCCTTCAGCTTGTTCGAGACCAGCTCGGCGGTGGTGTGGGGGCCGACCCTGTAGGTGTTGAACTCGATAAGCGTCGGGCCGCCTCCCTTCCTAGCCTTGTCCACGGCGTACTTGGTGGCCTCGTAGGAGGCGATGACGTCGTTTCCGTCCACCAGCATCCCCTCGAAACCATACGCGATCGCCTTCTGCGCGATCGTCCTCGAGGCCGTCTGCCTGTCTCGCCTCACCGAGATGGCCCACTGGTTGTTCTCGACCGCGAAGACCACGGGCAGGTCGTAGACGCCGGCGAAGTTCAGAGACTCGTGGAAGTCGGCCTTCGAAGAGCCTCCGTCCCCGGTGCAGACGAACGTCACTGAGCTCCGGCCCTTCAGCCGGTTCGCCAAGGCCAGCCCGACGGCGTGCGGGAGCTGGGTGCCCACCGGGACCGCGAGCGGGAGCATGTTGAGCCCGCCAGGGATGCGCATGCCGTTCTCGTCCCCTCCCCAGTAGGCTAGCAGAAGCTCCGCCGGCAGCCCGTAGGCGAGCATCCCCGCGCTGTCCCTGTACATGGGGACGTACCAGTCCTCCTTCAGCAGGGAGTTCACGGTCCCTATCTGCGAGCCCTCCTGCCCCTTGCACGGGGCGTAGGTGCCGATCTCCCTTATCGTGGACATGTTCGTCGCCTTCTCGTCGAAGTGCCTCCCGAACAGGAGCTGCTCGTACATCCTCCTGAGCTGGGCGGGAGAGAGATCCGGGTCCTTCCCTCGCAGCGACCCGTCGGGGGCTATCCTCTGGTACATCACGTCGTCCGGCGTGGAGATCTTCAGGTCCGACTCGCTGAAAATGCGGCGCTTGGCCTCCGGCGCGCTCTTCGCCAGCTCAGACTCGGTCATTCTGGCTTTTGGGCCTCAGGCGTCATATAAGACTGCTTCCGGCCGGGGGCGGGAATGGTGAGGGCGGAGCGGATGAAGAACTCCCCTGCCCTGTAGCTGCTCCTGACGAGCGGCCCCGACGCGACGTAGCTGAACCCCAGCGACTCCCCCATCTCCCTGTACCTCTCGAACTGGGAGGGCTTCACGAACTCGACGACCTTCAGGTGGCGGTTGGAGGGCCTCAGGTACTGGCCGACCGTCAGGAAGTCGACCCCCGCGCCCCTGAGGTGGACCATCGTCTGCCGGACCTCCTCCTCGCTCTCCCCCAGGCCGACCATGATGGAGGACTTCGTGTGGAGCGACCGGTCGAGCTTCTTCAGGGTCCGGAGGACAGAGAGCGACTGCCAGTAGCCCGCCCTAGGGTCGCGGACCTCCGGGGTCAGGGACAGGGTGGTCTCCACGTTGTGGGCCACGACGTCAGGGCCGGCAGACGCGACCGTCCGCAAGGCGTCGACGTCGTTCTGGAAGTCCGGTATGAGGACCTCCACCAGCATCCCCGGGTTCATCTCCTTGACGAGCCGGACCGTCCGTGCGACGTGCCCCGCTCCGCCGTCAGGCAGGTCATCCCTGTCCACCGAGGTGAGGACGACGTAGGTCAGCCCCATCTTGGAGAGCGCCAGCGCGACGTTCTCCGGCTCGAGCTCGTCGAGGGCGCCGTTCGGCTTCCCGGGGGTCACCATGCAGAACCTGCAGGCCCTCGAGCAGACGTCCCCCATGAGCATCAGGGTGGCGGTCCCTCCGCCCCAGCACTCTTCGACGTTGGGGCAGTGGGCCTCCTCGCAGACTGTATGCAGTCCGAGAGACCTGAAAAGCTCCTTCAGGCTGTCGTGCTTGGCTCCTCCCGGAGGGAGGACGGTCAGCCACTCGGGCCTTGTCTCCGGCAACTCAGCCGCCGGCCAGTATCTTCAGCTTGCCGGAGTCCTTGAACGATAGCGCGCCGTCGCAGGCAGAGCACCCCTCCGTCGGGAACCCTGGCTCGAGCTCTTCGTGGAGAGTGCACATCAGGTGATTGATGCGGATGTAGTCGCAGACCTCGGTCATGGCCTGCATGATGTCTCTCTGGTCCGCCTCCCCGGCAGACAGCGATGCTGCGATCCTGTCGGCGGCCTTCGCGATGGTGGGATCTGTCTCGAGGTTCATCATGACCCCCCTGGTCCTCCTTCCGTAGTTGCTGACCGATGCCTGGGTGACCCCGAGCTTGTCGGCCACCTGCTGCTGGGTAAGATGGTAGTCCTCCCGGAGCCTCCTCGCTATCATCGACCTCAGCGCAGGGAGCGCCGACTTCGAGACTATCTCATACGGGCTGTACATCCGATTATTACTTATGTTATACCGATTATTTAAGGGTAGTCGGCTATTGCAAGTGGAGCGGGCCACAGGCGTCGGCGCTCTGCGGAACCTCGCCTGCCATCAGTGAAGACCGCCGCGAGGCACCGCAACGTTATTGGAGGAGAAGCCGTCTACTTTCGCTTCTTCCCCGGAGCATCGTTTTTGCCATGAGTGGTCGCGTCTGGAGTCGGATATGACGACGGAGATGGACGTCTTCCAGGAGTTTTCCCCTCCGCTTGTCCAGGCGCTAAAGGAGAGGGGGTTCGACTCCCCGACCGACCCGCAGCGGAGGCTCGTCCCGATAGTCAGGGAAGGGAAGAACGCCCTCTTGATGGCCCCCACGGGGACGGGGAAGACGGAGGCGGCTCTGCTGCCCATCCTCGACTCCATGATCAGGGAAGGGCCGTCGAAGGAGAGAGGGGTCAGGCTCCTGTACGTCACCCCCCTGCGCGCACTGAACAGGGACATGCTGGACAGGATGCAGTGGTGGTGCAAGAGGTTCGACATCAGGCTGGGCGTGAGGCACGGGGACAGCTCTCAAGCGGAGAGGACCAACATGAGCCTCGTCCCCCCGGACATCCTCATCACCACCCCCGAGACGCTGCAGATCCTCCTGGTCGGGCGGAGGATAAGGCAGGCGCTGTCGAAGCTCAGGTGGGTCGTAATAGACGAGGTCCACGAGCTGGCCGAGGACAAGCGGGGGAGCCAGCTCA
>JASHUK010000088.1 GCA_030040055.1 Nitrososphaerales archaeon
CGATGTCCCCGGTGAGGAGCCAGCCGTGGTAGAAGGCCCTCTCCGTCTCCTCCTTCTGGTTCCAGTACCCCTTCATCACCTGGGCGCCCTTCACCGCTATCTCCCCCACCGCCCCGGGGGGGAGGACCTTGCTCGGGTCGGCCACGTCGACTATCGCCGCGTCGGTCTCCGGGAACGGTATCCCTATCGACCCTTCCTTCGCCACCCCCGCGACGACGGGGTTGCAGTGGGTGAGGGCGCTCGTCTCGGAGAGCCCGTACCCCTCCACCAGCTTCCCGCCCGTCAGCTCCACGAAGCGCTGCCTCGCGGCGGCGGGGAGGGCGGCCCCCCCGGACACGCAGACCCGGACCGAGCCTAGGTCGTAGCCGCTGGACTTCTTGTTGTTGTTAATCGCGATGTACATGGCAGGGACCCCGCAGAATATCGTGGCCCTCTTGGACTGGACCGTCTTCAGGACCTCCTCGACGTGGAAGCTCGGAAGCAGGAGTATCTCCGCCCCCACGAATATTGGGATGGTGAGGTTCGCAACCCCTCCGTAGACGTGGAACAGCGGGAGCACCGCCAGGAAGCGGTCGTCGCGGCTCAGGGGGAGGAAGCTGGTCCCCCTGACCGTCATCGAGTAGATGTTGTAGTGGGTGAGCATGGCCCCCTTCGACACGCCGGTGGTCCCTCCCGTATACTGCAGGACCGCCAGGTCGCGTTCGGGGTCCACAGCGACCGGCTCCCTCATCGGAATGGCGGACCGGGTCAGCCGCACGAAGTCCTTCGCCCCCTCCCTCTCCTCCCGGTGGACCCCCGCCAGCCCTGCGAGGGTCCGCTTGACCCCGGGGAGGAAGTCCGTAACGCTCGTTGTTATCACTTCCCTGAGCGGGAGCCTCCTGCGGCAGCCTTCCAGGCTCGCGTACAGGTCGTTCCCCCGGACGACGTCCTTCGCGGCTATCACGACCTCCGACCCGGAGTCCCTGAGCTGGTCCTCCAGCTCCCTCTCCTTGTAGAGCGGGCTGCACGCCACGATGACCCCTCCTGCCTCTAGGATCCCGAAGTAGGAGATGACGAACTGCGGGATGTTGGGCATGAAGATCGCGACCCTGTCGCCCTTCTTGACCCCGAGGCCGGCTAGGGCGGATGCGAAGCGCGAGGAGAGCTCGTCCACCTCTCCGTAGGAGAGCGTCCTCCCGTTGTAGTACAGGCACGGGGATGTCGGGCTGGCGGCGGCGGAGTCCCGGATCAGCGCGTAAAGGGGCTTGACGGCCGCGGGGCCCATCGGGACGGTCGCCTGTCTCTGCGCGGCGAGCCAGGGCCTCCCTCCTTCCATCTCAGGCGTGGTTTGGCCTCCTGTTCCCTTAAGGCTATCTGGCCGTCGTTTCGCACGGGTCTACGCTTAAGTATCTTCGGGCGGGTTTCGCGCCTCATGTCGGGGGAGAAGGAGCACGAGCGCTATCTCGTCCTGTGCGTCGACAGGGACGACGACCTCGGCACGAAGGCCAGGGTGCAGAGCCCGGTCGTCGGCAGGGACGCGGCCATGGCCGCCGCGACCAAGCTCGCGCTCGCCGACCCGGAGGAAGCGGACTCCAATGCCATTTTCTCCGCCGTGAAGACGTACGACGAGCTGGTCAGGCAGGGGACCGACTGCGAGGTCGCGGTAGCATGCGGCGACACCGACAGGGGGATCCAGGCCGACCGGAACGTCAGCCGGGAGGTGCAGGGGGTACTCAGGGGAGGGAACTACACGGGGATAGTGTTCGTGTCGGACGGCGGGGACGACGAGCAGCTGGTCCCGGTCCTCCAGGGACTGAAGCCGATAGTGTCGGTGAAGAGGGTGGCCGTCAAGCACAGCCAGAGCGTGGAGGAGACCTACCAGGTCCTGGGAAGGTACCTGAGGATGCTGGTCTTCGACTCCCACTACTCGAGGTGGAGCCTCGGGGTTCCGGGGCTCATCTTCGTCATAGCCGGGGTGCTGATAATCTCGGGGCTGGTCTTCTACGCCTACCTGGCGATCCTTCTGATCCTCGGCGGGGCGTTCATCATCAGGGGCTTCAACGTCGACAGGACGGTGGCCAGCCTTCTGCGGAGGGGGCCCTACGGCTACATCCGCCTGTTCTCGATGGGGATGAGCGCGCTCGTGATACTCGTCGGGGTCTTCACCGGGAACAGCCTGGTCTATTCCCAGGACCCGGCGGACGTCGCGGCGGTCGGGCGCAACCCCGCCCTCCTCTTCTCGGTGGGTGGGAGGCTGGCGGGATACTTCATCAACGGGAGCCTCGACCTCGTCTGGGCGGGGATTGGGGTGTACGCGGCCGGCGCCCTGCTGTCTCACCTGGCGAGGGACAGCTCCCGGTGGAGGCGCGACGGGTTCGTGATAGTCATGCTGGCCCTCTTCTACCTCCCCGTCCAGACCTTCTCGGTCTACCTGATCGGGGGCACGGCTGCCTCGAGCTTCCTACTGATTTCGTACGTGCTGATGGGGCTGGCGGCGATCTTCGCCCTGACGACCACGATATATCCGAGGGTCCGCGCCCGCCCGATCGACGAGAAGGACTAGCCCGTGCTCGAGTCTGCCCTGAGGACGCTTGGAGTCTACCGGCTGTACGAGGGACGGCTGCAGAAGCAGGTCGAGGGGGACAGGGTCCCGGGGCACATCGGGATAATCCTGGACGGCAACAGGAGGTGGGCCTTCAACCAGGGGGTCGCGGAGGGGATCGGGCACGAGGAGGGGGCCAACCGGGCCGAGGAGCTTCTCGACTGGTGCCACGAGCTCAAGATCAGGACCGTCACGCTGTACGTGCTGTCGACCGAGAACCTCGACCGGACACCGGACGAGCTCCGCGAGCTGTTCGCCCTCATCGAGGCGAGGCTCTCCCGCCTCCTTTCAGACGGGCGCATCGACAGGTACCACGTTCGGGTGAAGGCGATAGGCCAGATGGGGCTGCTGCCCCAGTCGGTCCGGGACCTCCTCTCGGCGATCGAAGAGAAGACGAAGGACTACGAGGAGCACTACCTGAACATCGCCGTCGCCTACGGGGGGAGGGCGGAGATAACGGACATGGTGAGGTCGGTGGCCCAGGCCGTCAGGGACGGGAAGCTCGACCCCCAGCAGATAACGGAGCAGACGGTCGCGGAGAGGCTCTACACCTCCTACCTCCCCAACCAGGAGCCCGACCTGATAATCAGGACGTCCGGGGAGGAGAGGATGAGCGGCTTCCTGCTCTGGCAGGGAGCGTACTCCGAGCTGGTCTTCGTTGACGTCTTCTGGCCGTCCTTCAGGAAGATAGACCTGATGAGGGCGATCCTCACGTACCAGCGCCGGACAAGGAGGCACGGCAGATGAGCGGGAACGGTTATAACCGGTCGGGGGGCCGGGGCGACCCAGATTGAAGATAGATCTGGGGACGTTCAAGGACAACGGGGAGGAGCTGGTGGCCTTCCTCGAGCCCAGGGTCGGCACCAAGCCGACCGTCGACGGGGAGGCCCTTGAGATCGACGACGGCTCGCTGCGGAAGGGGGTTAGGCCGCGCCACGTCAAGACCTACCTGAAGCGGTTCCTGTTCATGAAGGGGGTCCGGAAGAAGTACAGGGTGCTCGTTGCCGGGGCGGAGCTCTCGATAGTGGAGCTCGAGGTCCCCGAGGAGAAGGAGAAGGAAGAGGAGAAGGCCGCAGGCGTCGCGAAGGAGGAGCAGACGAAGGAGGCCCCCAAGGAGGAGCAGAAGGAGGAGAAGCCGAAGGAGAAGGCCGAGAAGCCGAAGGCGCCGAAGAAGGCGAAGCCTAAGAAGAAGAAGACCGAGCAGGACTCGAGCTCTTAGGCTCGGCGGAACGCCTCCTCCCTCTCGACCGCTGCATCAGCAGGACCCGCAGGTAGTTCCTCCCCTCCCTGAGCTCCTTAAGCGCCCTCTTCAGGTCGCCCAGCGCGAACTCCTCCGACGCCGACGCGACCTTCTTCATGGCGAAGCCGAGAGCCTGCCTCTCGTCTGGGACGACGTACGGCTTGACGTTGATGAACCTCCCCGGGTTCTCGTCGTCGAGCTCGACCTTGATGAAGAAGACGCTCTTCTCGACCAGGACGTAGGCGGTCCAGGCCGACGTGACCTGGTCCTCGGTCAGGTCCCCCGAAACCTTCGGCAGGAGCCCTGAGATGATGCTCCTGGCCTCGGCGAGGTCCGAGGACGTCTCCTCCCTCCAGTCGGTCTTCCGGCCCTTCTGGTCCCCCAAGATTAACGGGTGCCCGGCTTCCGCCCGTTCAACCTTATAACCGTCAGCCCGCGGGCACGCCCGTTGCCAAAGAAGGACGAAGTCCGGATAGGCGGGGCCTGCTTCGTGAGGCTGGACTCTCTCGCGGAGCTCGGGAGGCTCTCCTGCGCGCTGGAGCGCGCCCCCTTCCCGCTCTTCGCCTTCAAGTCCGGGGGCCTGTACAGGATCGCGGCGCAGGCCGACCTGTTCATGGGGACCCCGATCTTCTACTACTTCGACTCGGAGAAGACAGGCGAGTTCCTCGCCTACAGGAACTCCGGGGACGGGGAGGATGTGCAGCTGGTGGGGGCCGCGAACAACGCGTCGTACCTCTACGCCCCTGTGATCAGGATCAGCAAGATGCCTGACTCGCTGGAGCCGAAGAAGGACTTCCCCGACAAGTTCATGTCGATAGAGGTGGAGGATCTCCCCAGCCTCGTCAAGGTCGGGACATACAAGATGCTCTTCGAGGAGCCCCCCCTACCGCTCTTCTCCTTCGAGAACGGCAAGGGCTGGCTGATCGGGACGTTCGCTAGGATAGACGACTACGAGGAGGCGTCGATATTCTTCTACGCCCGGACGTCGGGGGGGCCCACGTCGGGCTTCGTGAAGTATTCCCCCGACAAGATCTCGGAGACCGCCTTCGTCGGGAAGACCGACGAGCACGGCTTCTACTACATCAAGGTCCTCAAGCTGGCCGAGCCGCACCCCCTCGTCCAGTTCTGACCAGGCGCCTCAGCCGGGGGCGGCCAGGAAGGCCTCCGCGTCCTCGAGGATGTTCCTCGAGTTCTGGTACGTGGCCCTCGCCTTCGCCTCTCCGTAGTCGAGCCACTCGAACCCCTGGTGCTCGAAGGATATCTTGACGCCCGCCCCTCCGCTCCGCGCCAGCAGGTAGACGACCTCCTTGTGCACGTTCTTGCCGTCCCTCCTGTAGAAGTACTCGACCACCCTTCGGAACCCCGGCACCATCGAGAGGTCTGAGAGGGCGGTCTCCTCGGCGACCTCCCTCAGCACGGTCTGCAGCTCCGTCTCCCCCTCCTCCATGTTACCTTTCGGGAAGTCCCACCTGCCGTTGTTGAGCAGCAGGAGGTAGGACCTCGCGCCCCCCTCGCCCTCCTTGAAGACGACGGCCCCCGCCGAGCGCTCCTCCACGCCCCGAGGAGGGGCCCTTCGATTATTAGCGTTGCGCGGAAGCCGGGGGCGGGCCGCTCCGTCGCGGAGCGGCCAAATCGTTTTATCACCGCCTTCCCGGCCAGGAAAATCCGGACTTGGGGAGAATCAAGGTAGCGATAGCCGGGGTGGGGAACTGCGCCTCCGCCATCGTCCAGGGGATCAGGTACTACTCCGCCGACGCCGCGGCGCCGGGGCTGGCCTATCGGAAGGTGGGCCGGTACGCCCCCGGCGACATCGAGTTCGTGGCCGCCTTCGACGTGTCAGAGAAGAAGGTGGGGAAGGACCTCTCCGAGGCGATATTCCAGCCTCCCAACAACACGCCGAAGATCGCCGACGTCCCCCGCACCGGCGTCCAGGTGAAGAAGGGCAAGGTACTGGACGGCATCGGGCGTTATCTGAAGGACGTGGTCCCGGTCTCCGGGAGGGCCGAGGTCGACGTCGTGGAGGAGCTGGAGAGGAGCGGCGCGGAGGTCCTCGTCAACTACCTCCCTGTCGGGAGCACGAAGGCTTCCCACGCCTACGCCGAGGCCGCGCTCGAGGCCCGGGTGGCTTTCATCAACGCGATACCTGTGTTCATCTCGTCGGACCCCTGGTGGGCGGGACGGTTCAGCCGCCGCGGCGTCCCGTGCGCGGGCGACGACGTGATGAGCCAGCTCGGCGCCACGGTGCTCCACAAGACGATGGTGAAGCTTGCCGTCGACAGGGGCGTGAAGGTCGACGAGACCTACCAGCTGAACATCGGGGGGGACACCGACTTCCTGAACATGCTGGAGGAGTCCCGCCTGAAGGACAAGAGGGAGAGCAAGACGAGCGCGGTCAGGGCGATGTCACCGTACCCGGTCCCGACGAGGATAGGCCCGAGCGACTACGTCCCCTTCCTCAACAACGACAAGGTCTGCTACATATGGCTGAAGGGTCGGTACTTCGGAGGGACGGTGGTCCGGATAGACGCCAAGCTCCACGTCGTCGACGCGTACGACAGCGGCGGGGTGATGGTCGACGCCATCAGGGGGACCAAGCTCGCCCTCGACAGGGGGATAGGGGGGCCGCTGAAGAGCGTGTCTGCCTATTGCTTCAAGCATCCGCCGGTCCAGATGCCCTACGCCGAAGCCAAGAGCGCCTTCGAAGCCTTCACTTCTGGGAAGACGGAGAGATAGGCGCGGCCATCCTCCTGACGTAGAGGGCCACGGCCAGCATCACGATGCCGACCGCCCCGATGGGGATGAGATATCTCGTGGTCACGTCCTGCCCGACCGAGATCTTCCCGGAGGGGGCGCCTCCCTGGACGGTCACCCCTTCGAACACGAAGCTGGAGGCTCCCTTGAGGGAGAATGTCCCCGACCCGGCGACTACCGAGACCTTCGCGACGTAGGTCTTCTGGGGGCCGAGAGACGGGGCGTAGATCGAGAGCGTTCCCTTCGACAGCGTCGCGTTGACAAGGTCCGACACTGAGACGCCAGACGGGAGCGACAGCGTGAGGGACACGTTCGAGACGGTCGTCCCCGAAGGGTTGTCGATGGTCACGGTGAGCGTGAACTTCTTCCCCTCCTCGGGGTTCGCCGGCAGGGTGGATATCGCCGCGACTGGCGGCTCGTAGACCGTCACCTTGGGACCGAGGAAGCTGACCGAGTACTGCACCCCCCCGAAGTAGAAGGTGCCGGTGATCGAGGCAGCCGTCGCGGTGCCGTACGTGGTCGTGGCCGTTGCGCTGTAGGTGAAGTTCAGCTCCCCGCCAGACTTTACCACGGCTCCCGAGACGCTCTGGGTCGCGTCCGTGGGGACCTTGTCGAAGCTGTCGGCCCTCGTGCCTACCGTCGCGTTGTAGACGTCGTACGGGCCCGCGTTCGCCGCGCTGACCGTGACCTGCGTCTCCATCCCCGAGTAGAGCTGGTCGTGGACGAAGGACTTCGTCAGCACGAAGCCGGACGGCGCGACCACCCCCCCTCCCGTGCCTAACAGAGAGTAGCCTCCGCTGGCCCACGAGTAGGCTATCGGCGCTATCACGTAATTGACCGGGCTCGTGAGGTTGTACTCCATCGAGGCGACCTTCGAGCCCGAGGCTGCCAGCGACGAGTAGGTCAAGGTGGCGACACCGGACTTGCATGTCA
>JASHUK010000089.1 GCA_030040055.1 Nitrososphaerales archaeon
AACGACTTCTATCTCGAAGGGGAGGAACGCATAGTCGTCGTCTCCGGACCCAATCAGGGGGGGAAGACGACGTTCGCCCGCACTTTCGGGCAGCTCCACTACCTTGCCCGCCTGGGCTGTGCGGTCCCTGGGAGGGATGTCCGACTCTTTCTGTCGGACAACATATTCACGCATTTCGAGCGGGAAGAGCACATCGAGAGCCTCCGCGGAAAGCTCGAGGACGAGCTCGTCAGGATGCGCGAGGTACTCCAGCAAGCCACTCGCGACAGCGTCGTCATCGTGAACGAAGGATTCTCATCCACGACGGTCGAGGACGCTGAATACCTCGGAAGAGAGGTGCTGGAGCGGCTGACCGACCTCGGGTGCCTTTGCGTATACGTGACATTCATCGACGAGCTGTCCAGGCTGAGCAGGGCGACTGTCAGCATGGTAAGCATGGTCGTTCCGGAGAACCCGACCAGGAGGACGTTCAAGCTTGAGAGGAGACCCGCCGACGGGCGGGCCTACGCGATGGTCATCGCGCAGAGCTACGGGCTGACCCGCCAAATGGTCAGGGAGCGCCTGTCAAGATGAAGGTTCACCTCATGTACCGCGAGAGGGACTTCGACCCCAAGGTGGCTCTTCAGCCGGACACGGACGCCCTCGAACAAGACCTCGAGCTCGAAACCCTCTACGCTGCGATGTCGCAAGGTGACCCGTTCCTTTCCGACGTACTCCGGAAGGCGCTGCTGCAGGGCCTGGACGACCCGGCGGCGATCACATACAGGCAACGGATCCTCTTGGACTGTATCGAGCACCCGTCCGCGGTCAGAGAGGTCTACGGACTGGCGGTCGAGGCAATCGAGGGCGAGAAGAAGATCTGGAGCTGGTCCGTGGACTACCCCGAGTCGGTCCTCCGGAGGGCTGTGGACACCCTCGAGTTCTTTCTCGGCATTCTGAAGAGGCTGAGGGCAATCGCGGACAAGCAGAGGCAGGGCTTCCGCTCAGAAGGGCTGGCCCGCCTGTTCGACATGGTCGAGCGTGAATTGGACGATACATATCTCCTCAGAATCGAGGAGCACCTCGAGGAGCTCAGGTTCCCGCAGGGAGTGCGGATGAGCGCGAGGCTTGGCGAGGGATTCAGGGGACGAGACTACGTCCTCCGCAGGTTCCCGATCAAGAGGCGGACCTTTGCGCAGCGCGTCCTCCGCAGGAAGCCGAAGTTCAGCTTCGAAGTATCGCCGATGGACGAGAGCGGCCATCGGGCCCTGTCAGGCATGCGCGACAGTGGGGTCAGGAGCGTGGCCGCCGCCCTGAAGGAGTCCACCGATCACATCCTGAGCTTCTTCGTCGCGCTGCGGACGGAGCTGGCGCTCTACGTCGGTTCGCTGAACCTCCACGAGGCGCTGCGACGCAAGGGAGCGCCGACTTGCGTCCCGGTCCCTTCCGGCGTCGGCGACCTGACCTTGTCGGCCAGGGGGATATACGACGTCTGTCTGGCCCTCAAGGTCGAGGGGAGGGTGGTAGGAAACGACCTGGCGGCTGACGGCAGGAGCCTTCTAGTGATCACGGGAGCGAACCAGGGCGGGAAGTCCACATTCCTGCGGAGCCTGGGGCTAGCCTACTTGATGACCCAGGCCGGCATCTTCGCGCCGGCGGAGCGGTTCTCCGCCGGTGTCTCTTCCGGGATATTCACGCACTACAGGAGAGAAGAAGACACTACGATGACGAGTGGCAAGTTCGACGAGGAGCTGAAGAGGATGAGCGCGATAGTCGACAGAATCAAGCCTGGCTGCATCCTCCTGAGCAACGAGTCGTTCGCGTCCACCAACGAACGAGAAGGCTCGGAGATTGGCGAGGAGGTCGTCCGGGCCATGGTGGAGGCCGGGGTCAGGGTCTTCCTGGTGACTCACCTTTTCGAGCTAGCCGAGAGGCTCCGTGGGGCGTCCACCGCGGACGCCCTGTTCCTCCGTGCGGAGCGGAAGCCCGACGGCCAGCGGACGTTTAGAGTCATCGAGGGGGAGCCGCAGTCGACGAGCCACGGCGAGGACCTGTTCAGGCGGATATTCGAGGTCTCCGAGAGGACCGAGGTGCCTCAGATTGGCGCCCGGCATTGATGCGCGTGACGGGGGCCAGGGCCGTGTGCCGTCTCTCGGCGGTGGCGGAGAGGAGCCCGCGTGGAGACCTGAGCGACCCGTGCATCAGCCGCTGCCCGCATGGACCGGCCGACGGGCGGGCGTGTCCTCTTGACGCCGTCTGAGCCGGTAGAAGAGCGGATAGCCGCGATCGGCGAGAGCCTCGGCATCCTCCGCAGGATAGCGATCGACAGGGGGGAGGGCCCCGGCGCAGGCACCCTCGAGTACATCGAGGAACTCCAACGGAAACTCGGGAGCGGCGGCGCCTACCTGGCGGTCTTAGGCCTGTTCAAGCGCGGGAAGTCTACGCTCATCAACGCGCTGCTGCAGTCGGACGTCCTTCCCATAGGCGCCGTCCCCGTCACCTCCGTGGTCACGCTGCTGAGGTTCGGCTTCGAGCGGAAGGCAGAGGTCTCGTA
>JASHUK010000090.1 GCA_030040055.1 Nitrososphaerales archaeon
GACGAGACCGACTCGGGGCTGGACATCGACGCGCTCAGGATTGTCGCGGAGGGGATCAACAAGGTCGCCGGCCCGCAGATGGGCACCCTGCTGATCACGCACTACCAGAGGATACTCAAGTACGTCAGGCCGCAGTTCGTCCACGTCATGTACCAGGGGAGGATCATCGAGTCCGGAGGGGAGGAGCTCTCCAGGCTGCTGGAGGAGAAGGGCTACACCTGGATCAAGGGCTATGCCGGGGAGGAAGAGATTCCCCAGTAACGCTTTTATGGAGAAAATAACCTATGTTATATCATAGGGTGAGCGGGGAATGTCGTCCAAAGTAGACATAGTAACCGAAGACTACAAGGAAAAGTACGGGTTCAGCGACCCGATCGACGCCTACGCCGTAAAGGGGACAAAGGGGCTCTCCGAGAGGGTGGTCCAGGAAATCGTCAGGCTCCACGACGAGCCGGCCTGGATGGAGCAGATCAGGATGAAGGCCCTCAAGCACTTCCTGGAGAGGGGACCGCCGTCGTGGGCGCCGGAGCTGGGGGAGATAGACTACCAGTCGTTCTACTACTACGCGAACCCGACCGCGAAGAGCGCCGACTCGTGGGACCAGCTCCCCGAGTACATCAGGAAGACCTACGACAAGCTGGGCATAACAGAAGCGGAGAAGAAGTTCCTGTCGGGGGTCGGGGCAATCTACGAAAGCGAGGCCGTCTACCACAGCCTGCAGGGGGAGCTCGCGAAGCAGGGGGTCGTCTTCAGCGACACCGTCACGGCGCTGAAGGAGTATCCGGAGATAATGAAGAAGTACTTCGGGACGGTCGTTCCCTACCAGGACAACTACATCGCGGCGCTGCAGACCGCGGTCTGGAGCGCCGGGAGCTTCGTCTACGTCCCCGAAGGCGCCAAGGTGACGGCTCCCCTGCAGGCGTACTTCAGGATCAACGAGAAGAACATGGGCCAGTTCGAGAGGACCCTGATCGTAGCGGAGCCGTACAGCGAGGTCAGCTATATTGAAGGATGCCTCCCGGCCGACGAGCTGGTCAGCATGGGATACACCCTCAGGCCCATACTGGAGATGAGCGTGGGCGAACAGGTGGTCTCGGAGTCGGGCGGCTTCAAGATCGTCACGCAGAAGTTCGTCCATCAGCACAAGGGCACGATGCTGACCGTCACCCCCCAGTCCCCCGGCAACAGGTTCAGGCTGACGCCGGAGCACCCGGTGCTCGCGGTCCTCAGGAAGGACGTGGCCATCAGGCCGAGCCGGAGCGGCTGGCTGCCTGAGGTGTCCTCTGAGAAGCTGAAGTCTGCGTCTCCAGGCTATCACGAGGCCGGGACCCTGAACGTCGGCGACTTCCTCGTCTACGTGGCGCCGAGCGAGACCGAGGACGTCCCGGAGCTCGGCGAGACCGAGATGAAAATTCTCGGCCTGTATCTGGCGGAAGGTTCCGTCAGCTACAACAGGTCGCTGAAGAGACAGGTGGCCCAGTTCAGCTTCGGCAAGTCCGCCTCAGAGGAGCGCCTCGCCCGGGAGCTGCGCGCCCTAATTCTCTCCTTGGGAGAGAAGGCTAGCGTCTTCAAGGCGAGGGGGTCGTACTATTGCGTCTCAACATACTCTAGGAGGCTCATCGAACTCTTCGTGGCTCACGCTGGGACGGGGGCTTCGACGAAGATGCTCTCCGACGCAGTGATGAAGCTCCCTGTCGCGAAGCAGGAGACACTTCTGAGCTACTACCTGAAGGGGGACGGAAACCGCTACAACAAGAAGGGAAGGTCGATGATGGTCAGGGCGTCCACTGCGAGCAAGGACCTCGCCTTCCAGCTCCAGGAGCTGTTCGCACGCTCAGGCACTTTCGCCAACATCGTGGTCAGGAAAGGTTCCACCGACACATTCCAGGGGAGGACGATCGAAAGGAAGGACCAGTACGTCGTCGAGTACACAGAGGGGAAGAGGTGGAGCGAGGTGCGCAAGGCTGGGAACAGGTTCTTCGTGCCGATCAAACAGATCTCCGAGGAGGCTTATGACGACGTCGTGTACAACCTCGGGGTCGAGGTCGAGAACTCGTACCTTGTCAAGGGCTTCGCCGTCCACAACTGCTCAGCGCCCGTGTACACTTCGCAGTCCCTGCACTCGGCCATAGTCGAAATAGTGGCGAACAAGGGCTCGCTGGTCAAGTACACCACCCTCCAGAACTGGTCCAGGGACGTGCTGAACTTGGTGACCAAGAGGGCGCACGCCTACGAGGAGGCGACGGTCTCCTGGGTCGACTTCAACGGCGGCTCGAGGCTGACGCGCAAGTACCCTTCGATCTACCTGCTGGGGCCCAGGGCCAAGGCCGACATAATATCTGTCGCGTACGCCGGGGCCGGACAGGTGCAGGACACCGGAGGGAAGGCCGTCCACCTCGCCCGCGACACGACGTCGAAGATAATCTCCCGCTCCGTCTCGAAGGACGGGGGGCACACGGCCTACAGGGGGCTGCTGCACATCGCGAAGGGGGCAAGGAACGTGAAGAGCTCGGTCAGATGCGACGCGCTCCTGGTCGACGAGAAGAGCACCACCGCGACCTACCCGTACATGGAGATACAGGAGGACGACGCGACCGTCACGCACGAGGCGAGCGTGGGCAAGGTCGGGGAGGAGCAGCTCTTCTACCTGATGGCCCGAGGGATATCCGAGGGGGACGCCCTGAGCATGGTGGTGAACGGGTTCCTGGAGCCGTTCGCGAAGGAGCTCCCGATGGCGTACGCCGTGGAGTTCAACAGGCTCATGTCCCTCGAAATGACGAACGCGGTGGGCTGACCGGTAGCTGCGGTGGCTGATTGACAGTGTCCCAGTCTGAGGTGGCCTTCGACGAGGGGGCGGTCAGGTCCCTCTCGGCCTCACTTTCCGAGCCCGCGTGGCTGACAGAGGCTAGGCTGGCCGCTTTCCGCGCCTTCACGTCTCTGCCGGCCGAGACCAACCCGCTCTACACGAAGTACGCGAGCCTGTCGGGGTTCGACCTTGCGAAGTTCGGGGCTAGCCCGGAGCGCACCCGCGTGGACCTCCGCCAGTTCTTCGGCGGCTACCTCACAGGGAAGGAGAAGAACATAATCCTCCAGGGGAACGAAACCGAGGTCCATTCCGAGCTGGACGAAGGGCTGAAGTCGAAGGGGGTCGAGCTCCTCTCCATGCAGGAGGCGCTGACCAGGCGGGAGCCCCTGATGAGGGAGCTCCTCGGGAAGAGGCTCGTCGACCCGGCAGGAGACAAGTACGCCGCCTTCGCCGCCGCCTTCTTCAACGGAGGGTCCCTGGTGTTCGTGCCGAAGGGGACCGTCGTCGACGCTCCCCTGAGGAGGATGGTGGTCGTCGGCTCCCCGAAGGGGGCGGTGATTGAGCAGAACTTCGTCTGCGCCGAGGGGGATTCAAGGCTGGTATTCCTGGAAGAGTTCTATTCGAAGGAGGGCTCGACCCCAGCGCTGGTCGCCTCCAACCTCGAGGTCAGGGGCGGGCCGGGCTCGCACCTCGACTACTCGTCCATCCAGCTCCTCGACGAGCAGGCCGTCTTCCTATCAAACAGGGCCGTCAGGACGGCCGACAGCTCGACCGCGACGTTCAGCTCCCTCTCCCTTGGGGCGTCCGTGTCGAGGTGCAGGACCAACTTCCTGCTCGACGGCAGGGGGTCCCTGGCGGAGGGGTTCGAGCTCTTCTTCACCGACGGGAAACAGCGGTACGACTTCGAGTCGAACCTCCTCCACAACTCCCCGGACTCGACTGGGGCGACCCACGCGAGGGGGGTCCTGAAGGGGGAGTCGCAGTCCGTCTACAAGGGGATGATCAAGATAGTCGGGGCTGCCAAGAACTCCAGGTCGTACCTGGCGCACCATGCCCTGATACTGGAACGGACCGCGAAGTCCGACGCGATACCCGGACTCGAGATCGACAACAACGAGGTCAAGGCCACGCACTCCGCGTCCGTCGCGCAGATCGACGAAGAGCAGCTCTTCTACCTGATGGCCCGCGGGCTGTCCTTGGACGAGGCCAGGAGGATGGTCGTCACCGGGTTCTTCGAGCCCGTCCTGTCCCGCGTCCCGATCGAGCAGACCAGGGAGGGGGCCAGGTTCATGATCGAGGGCAAGTGGGAGGGCAGGAAGAGGAGCCTCGCCGACAGGGAGGCCCTCCTGGCCGAGACCGGGGAGACGGTCCCCGAGGCCAAGCAGTCCGAAGACATCTTCGAGCGGCACTACAAGTACAGGTAGAGGCAGGGGCGTATGGAGTACGTCGCGGCCCTGAAGAGCGCCGACCTGGGGGACGGCTCGATGTTGGCTGCGGACGTGGGCGGGGAGCACGTCCTGCTGACCAGGCTGGGGGCGGAGGTGTACGCGGTGGGGGGATACTGCACGCACGAGAAGACCGACCTCGGACGGGGCTTCATGGTCGAGGACAGGGTCGTCTGCCCGCTGCACCTGTCCCAGTTCGACCTGAAGACCGGTGCGGTCCAGAACCCCCCGGCCACCGAGCCTCTCAGGCGCTTCAACGTTAAAATAGAGGGCGGGACGATTTTCGTCGAGGTCTAGGGGGCCTCGGTTTTGCTGAAGACAGAAGCTTTCGACGTAGAGGCGGTCAGGCGGGACTTCCCGATACTGGCGCGCAAGGTCCGCGGAAAGAGGCTGGTCTACCTCGACAACGCGGCGACCACCCAGAAGCCCACGCAGGTGATCCAGTCGCTGGTGGACTACTACTCCAGATACAACTCGAACATCCACAGGTCGGTCCACACCCTCGGGGAGGAGGCTACCGAGGCGCACGAGTCTGCCAGGAAGAGGGTGGCCGGCTTCGTCGGGGCGTCCCCCAAGGGGCTCGTCTTCACGAGAGGGACCACCGAGTCCACAAACCTGGTGAGGTTCGCCTGGGGGGAGCGCTTCGTCAAGAAGGAGGACACCATCTTGGCGACCACGATGGAGCACCACAGCAACATCGTCCCGTGGCAGCTGCTGGCCAGGAAGCAGGGGGCCGCCCTGAAGCTGGTCTCCCTGAAGCCCGACGGGACGCTAGACATGGAGAGCCTCGAGGGGCTCCTGAGGCTGTCGCCGTCGCTCGTGGCCGTGACCCACTGTTCGAACGTGCTCGGGACGATAAACGACGTCCAGAAGGTCTGCTCAATGGCGAAGGCCGCCGGGGCGGTCACGGTGGTCGACGGCGCGCAGGCCGTCCCCCACGTCTCCGTCGACGTCGGCGAGATCGGGTGCGACTTCTACGCCTTCTCGGGGCACAAGATGCTCGGCCCTACCGGCATCGGCGCCCTCGTCTCTTCGAAGGAGACGCTCGAGGCCATGGACCCGTTCCAGGGGGGAGGCGAGATGATAAGGGAGGTCTTCCCAGACCATGCCACCTGGAACGACGTCCCCTACAAGTTCGAGGCGGGGACCGTCAACATAGCTGACGCGATAGGGCTGGGGGCCGCCGTGGACTACCTCGAGAGGATCGGGATGGACAAGGTGAGGTCGCACGAGGTCGCGCTTGTCGCATACGCGATGGAAGAGCTCGCCAAGGTGAAGGGCTTCTCGCTCTACGGCCCGTCCGACCCGGAGGCGAGATGCGGGGTCCTGGCCTTCAACGTTGCCGACATCCACCCCCACGACCTGGCCACGATACTCGACGAGGAGGGGATAGCGATCAGGTCCGGGCACCACTGCGCGCAGCCCCTGATGAGGTGGCTCGACGTCTCCGCGGCCAGCAGGGCGAGCCTGTACCTCTACAACTCTTACGACGACATCGACGCGCTGAAGGCTGGCCTCGAGAAGGCCAGGCGGGTCTTCAAGCTTTGCGCAGCGCCGACTTGTACAGGGAGGTCATCCTGGACTACTACAGGAACCCCCGCAACTTCGGGAAGCTGGAGGAGTTCGACATCTCTGCCCGCGACACCAACCCGCTCTGCGGGGACGAGGTAGAGATGCAGATCAGGGTGGGGGACGGGAGGACGATCAAGGAGATCAGGTTCACCGGGAAGGGCTGCGCCATCAGCCAGGCGTCCGCCTCGATGCTGACCGAGCTCGCGAAGGGGAAGAACCTCGACTGGGTGAAGGCCCTGTCGAAGGAAGACATCGTCGGGATGCTGGGGAACCCGGAGCTAGGCCCCTCACGGATCAAGTGCGCCCTCTTGGGCATGAAGGTCCTGAAGACGGGGGTCTACGGGTATCTCGGAACGAAGATGACGGACACCGAGGACTAGGGCTTCGAGGTCCTGGCCCCCTCGCCCGGCCCTCTGGGGGGCTTCGCCGACATGACGTGCCTCTTGAGCAGCTGTATCCCCAGCGCGGGGTCCACCCCCTTGGGGCAGACGGCGGAGCACGAACCGGCGTAGTGGCACCTGAACACCCCGTGTGCGGAGTCCAGTACCTTAAAGCGCTCGGCCCCCCCTTCGTCCCTCACGTCCATGGTGTACCTGTACGCCTGGGCGAGGGCCTGGGGGCCGGGGTACAGCGAGTCCGTCGCCACCGTGGGGCAGGAAGAGGTGCACAGGCCGCACTTTATGCAGTAGGTGAACTGGAGGATCCTCTCGAGGTCCTCGGGCTTCATGAGGTAGTCCGACGTGGGGCTCTCCATCTCCGCAGAGTCCCTCCTGACGACGTGGGGGATGACCTCCTTGTGCTTCTCGAAGAAGCCGGTGAGGTCCGTGACCAGGTCCCTGACTATGGGGAAGTTGTCCATCGGGGACACGGTGACCTCCCTCCCGCCGACGTCCGCCACCTGGGTATAGCACGCGAGGCGGGGGACCCCGTTGATCTTCATCCCGCACGACCCGCACGACGCCTGCCTGCACGAGAACCTGACCGCCAGAGAGTGGTCCACGTAGTCCTTGACGTAGAGGATTGCGTCCAGCACAGTCATCCCGTCCCTGAACGGGACGGAGTACTCCTGCGTCTTCGGTGCCCTGTCGACGGTCGGCTCGAACCTCTGCACCCTCAGCAGAGTGTCCATCTACGAGGGCGCCCCCAGGACGGCGAGCAGGATGGTCCTAGTCCCGTACGCGATGGTCCCCGCGGCCGCGATCAGCGCGCCGCGGCTCACCCATGTGGTCCAGCTGCGGGTCTGCCGCAGCTCTAGCAGTATTATCCTGACCCCGTTGAATCCGTGCGCGACCACGACTATCAGGAGTATCTCGAGGAGCGAGACGTCGACCCCATCCTTGTAGACCGCGAGGACCCTGTCGAAGGAGATGGCCGTGGAGTAGGGGACGAGCACCCCCTGCATGAGCAGGTGGACCGCGACCAGGACCAGGGCCGCGGCCGCCGTGGCGTACTGGAGCTGCATTAGCCTGGACTCCCTCATCGGATCACCCGAACAGGATTCCTCCGGCCCAGAGGCCCGCGACTATGGCGAGGACTATGGCCGCCCAGATCATGTGCTTCTGCAGGCCGCGGAGCCCCTTCGCCTGGTACGGATACTCGATCTTCGAAGGCTTCTGGAAGATGATCCCGTACTCGGCCATTATCAGCCTGAGCCCGTTCAGTCCGTGGAAGACCACTATCACCACGGTCGTCGCCAGTATCAGGTGCCCGACCAGGTTCTCCGTGAAGCTCAGGTCCAGCGCCCATGTGCCCGGGTCGGGGCCGCTCCCGAAGGGCCCGCCCACGAAGAAGCTCGTGTCCCCGATGTGCCCCAGCACGTACATGAGTATCCCGACGCCGGTCACCCGCTGGAAGACGTAGGCCCACCTCTCGAGGTTGTAGTGCCTCGGGTTGAGCCACCCCATCACTCCCCGCTTGTTCGAGGCGGTCTCCCGGCCGTCCATTTCCGGCCCTCACCCGAGACCCCGTGTTATTACGGTTTCAGTAGTGTCTCTCGGCCGGCTGGTACCTCGTGATGGTCACGGGGGAGTACCCGAGCCTGGGGCCGTCCGGGCTCCAGGCTGCCAGCGTGTGCTTGAGCCAGTTCGGGTCGTCCCTTTTCGGGTAGTCCCTCCTGGCGTGCGCCCCCCTGGACTCGGTCCGCGCCAGGGCCCCTGCCGCGATCGCCTCTGCGACGAGCAGCATCCCTTCCACCTCCAGGACGTCCGTCAGGTTCGTGTTGAACACCCTGCTGCTGTCCTCGCAGTGGAGGAAGTCGGTGGTCGCCAGCTCGCGGATCGACTTCACGGCGTTCGCCAGCCCTTCCCCCGTCCTGTAGACGAAGACGTCGTTCGCCATTATCCTCTGCACCCTGTCCCTGACCTCGTAGGGGTTGGTCCCTCCCTTCCCGTGGAAGATCTGGTCGAACACGCGCTTCTC
>JASHUK010000091.1 GCA_030040055.1 Nitrososphaerales archaeon
ACCGCGTAGGGCTTCGACTCGGTACCGACGAAGATCGCGCCCAGGGACTCGCACCTGGCCATCCTCACTGCCATCCTGGATGCCTCGAGCGCCATGGTGACCGTGTCTTCGTCCATCGAAGCGACGGCCTTCTCCACGTTGGGGCCGGACCCTCCTCCCCTCCACACCCTGGCTATCTCGGTGGTGGGGAGGCGGTAGTAGGGGACGTATGCCCCGTAGCCGCGGATGGCCGCCTTCTGCCTGCTGTGCATGACGTGCGAAGTCGTTCTAAGCTGGCCCGTCCCGGGAGTTACATAAAGAATTAGGCAGATAAGGGTTGGCGGCTTCGCTTATTGCCGTAGTTTCCAGGTTCTTCGGACGCTCTTCCGGGCGTCTTGCCTAGACGGCCTTGATCTGCTTGACGACGGAGGGGCGCGCCTTCCTGAAGACCCTGTAGCCGCAGATGCACTTCACCTCGGGGAGCTTCGACAGCTCTTCCTGGGTGGTGCGTGTGCCGCACCGGACGCACTCGTAGACCGCGGCGGCGAAGACCTTCACCGGCTGCTCCTTGGGAGGTTCGGCTGACAAACAAGTTGAGGGCGAGGTCCCCTGCTTATTTGGGTTGCCCCTGCGTGGACAGGTTCGGTCAGGCAGGCGGAGTCCGGGGCGGCCTGATGGCGAGGCGGAGGACGGCCGCCATGAACCTGAGCACGTCAGGGAGGCCTAGCTTTGACGAGCCAATCCTCCTCGGCTCGAAGATGAAAGGGACCTCAAGGATTTTCACGCCGGTTTTCAGGACGTAAACGGAGGCCACTTGGAACTCGAACCCCCTCGCCGGCAGGCGCGAGTCGACGAGGCGCGTCGCCGACTGTCTGGTCATGGCCCTGAAACCCGAAGTGCAGTCCTTGACTGGCAGCCGGAGGAGCGTCCTCGCGTACGAGTTCGCGACCCTGCTGACCAGCCTCCGCGACATGCTCCAGCCTTTCGAGCCCCCTCCCCTGACGTAGCGGGAGGCTATGGCCGCCCCCGCCCCAGAAGAAAGCGACCCGACGAGGAGTGGGATCACGGCGGGGGGGTGCTGCAGGTCGGCGTCGATCTGGACCAGCACGTCGGGACCCAGGGTCCTGAGGGCCTCCCTGAACCCGTCGATGTACGCCCCGCCGATCCCCTTCTTGGACCCGCGGACCAGGAGGTGCAGGCGGGGGTCCTCGCGCATCATCTCCCTGACCGCCTCGGCGGTCCCGTCCGGGCTCGAGTCGTCCACGAACATGATGTCGGCCTCGCCTGAGCCGGTCCCGCGGATCCTCTCGACGAGGGCACCGACGTTCTCCCTCTCGTTGTAGGTCGGGACGACGACGCAGACCTTCAGGTCCGGCAAGGCAGGGATCCCGCTAGAGGAGGGCGGAGGCGGCCCGGGTGAACTCCCTCGAGACCCGGTCCACGTCTGCCGGGCTGAGCCCAGGATGGACGGGGAGCGACAGCACGTGCCCGCATGCCGACTCGGTCTGAGTCAGGGCCTTCCCGGAAAGGCCCTCGGACGCGTAGAGCGGGGTCTTGTGTACCGGGGTCCTGAAGTAGACGGCGGCGCCGACCCCCTTGGAGTTCAGGCGCTCGAGGACCGCGTCCCTGTTCTTCTTGAGGTACAGCGTGTATAGATAGTAGACGTGGGTCCTGTCCGACTCCCTCTGCCTGAACTCGGCCCCCGGGATGCCGCGCCTACCTTCGTCGAGCACGCGTGCGTTTCGCCGGCGCGCCTCCAGGAAGCCGGGGAGGCGGTCCATCTGCACAGACGCGACGGCGGCGGCCATCTCCGGAAGACGGTAGTTGAAGCCCAGGGACCTCGAGTCGTACCCGTGGAGCACCCCGTGGTTCCGAATCAGCCTGAGGCGGTCGGCAAGCTCGTCGCTGTCCGTCGACACGGCCCCTCCTTCGCCGGACGTGGCGACTTTCGTGGCGTAGAGGCTGAAGCACCCTGCGTCGGAGAGCGTCCCCGTCTGTCTTCCGTGGTACTCGGCCCCTAGAGACTCCGCCGCGTCTTCGACGACCCGCACCGAGTGGCGCTCGGCGACCTCCCTCAGCTCGTCCATGTCCGCGGGATATCCGTAGAGATGGACGGGTATCACGACCTTCGTCTTCTTCGTCACGGCCTTCCTGAACTTCTCCGGGTCCATGTTGTAGTCGGGCTTGGTGTCCACGAAGACCGGCTTCGCCCCGCAGGCGAGGACGACGTTCGCCGTCGCGACGAACGTAAAGGACGGGACGACCACCTCGTCTCCCCCCTTGACCCCCATCGCCACCAGGACCGAGTGGAGGGCGGCAGTCCCAGAGTTGACAGCTATCGCGTGCTTGACCCCGAGCAGCCTCCTGACCTTCGACTCGAACTCCTTGACCATCCTCCCCCCCTCGTAGGAGCCGTCGGTCAGCTTGCCGCTGTCCATCACGGAGAGCACCGCCCGCTTCTCGGCCTCTCCCAGCACGGGGACGTTGATCGGCAGGAAGTCCATGAACCGTTCGCCGACCCCTTCCCACGCAAGAGTATTTGAGAATCTTGCTTCCCGGAGGCGCGCGTGAAGCCGTCCGGTCACTGGCTGCCGCTGGCCGTCGGCGCGGCGGCTGTCGCCGCGAGGCTGGTCCTTCTGGCCACGCCCTTCCGCTACGTCCCGGACGTGCTCTATTACGACTCGCAGGCTGTCCGCGCCCTCGCGGCGGGCGCCGACCCCTACGGGCACCTCTACGTCGTCCCCGCCTACCTCGCGACCCCGGGGGCCTCCAACGTCTTCGCCTATTTCCCGGGGGTCCTGCTGCTGCTCTTCCCCTTCGGGGTGGCTTCCGACGTCCGGCTCGGGCTGGTCTTCTGCGACGTCGTGGTCGCATTCTCGCTGGCCAGCCTTGGGGGGCGGAAGGGGACGCTGGCTGCCCTCGCCTTCCTGACTCTCCCGGCGACGGCCCTGTTCTCGACTTGGTACCCGAACGACACCCTGGTCGCGATGGCGTTCCTCGGCGGGGCGGTCGCGCTCGAGGCGAGGGGTAGGGCTGTTCCGTCCGCCGTTTCCCTCGGGCTGGCCCTCGCGTCCAGCCAGTTCGCCTGGCTCGCCCTCCCGTTCGTCGCGTTCGGTCCCCTGAAGTCGCGGAGGTGGTCTTGGCTGGCGCTCTCGGTGGCCGTGGCGGCCGCGGTCTTCGTCCCCTTCTTCCTGTGGGCTCCCCAGCCCTTCGTCTACGACACGGTAGTGTTCCAGGCCGCCAGGCCGGTGCAGGCCCTCGTCACCCCTGAGGCGTTCGGCTTCAACGTCAACCCGACGTTGAGCGGGGTCGCCGCCGCGGTCGGGGTCCAGGTGCAGTTCTGGGAGAAGGCGGCCGTCATGCTCGGGGCGCTGGCCGTCCTCCTCAGGAGGCCGCAGTCTGAGGGCGCCCACCTGCTGAACGCCTCGCTCTTCCTGGTCGCCTCGGTGTTCGTCCTGCCGAACGACTTCTCCTGGTGGTACCTCGAGCTCCCCTTCCAGACGCTGCTGGCCTGGTACGTGGTCAGACGCGGAGTCGGCGGCGCCGTCGCTAAGGCTTAAAGCAAAAGGGAAGGCAGGAAGAGGAGATGTCGGCAAGAGCCGGGGAGCTGGACCCGGGGTCCCGGCGGATCTACGCCACTGTCGCATGGGCTTCCTTCGTGGTCATCGTGATAGTGACCGTCTACGGAGTCTACGA
>JASHUK010000092.1 GCA_030040055.1 Nitrososphaerales archaeon
AGCTGGTCCAGGACGCGAGGGCATCGGGCGCGCCCGTACAGCGGCTTGCAGACAGGGTCGCGTCGCGCTTCGTCCCCCTGGTGTTCGCCGTCGCGGTTGTCTCGCTCTTGGGCTGGTACCTGGGCGCGGGGGACCCTTCCAGGGGGATAGACGCCTTCATCGCCGTCCTCGTCATCGCCTGCCCCTGCGCGCTGGGCCTCGCCACGCCGACCGCCGTCGCGGCCGGGACGGGGCTGGGCGCCTCAGCCGGGATACTGTTCAAGGGAGGAGAGTCCCTTGAGCGCGCCGACAAGGTGGACATGGTAGCTTTCGACAAGACCGGCACGCTCACGACGGGCGAGCCGGAGGTGACGGACGTGGTCCCCGTGGGTCAGCTCTCGGAGGAGGAGCTGCTCGGGCTGGCGGCCTCCGCAGAGTCCGGGTCGGAGCACCCGGTCGCGGCCGCCCTCGTGACCGGGGCCAGGAGGAACAGGCTGAGGGTGGAAAGGCCCTCCAGGCTCGAAGCAGTCCAAGGGATGGGGATAGTCGCCACGGTCGACCGCAGCGCGATCGTAGTGGGCAAGCAGGGCCTGCTCGAAAGGCAGCGGGTCGACCATGCCCTCGGGGATCCGACCGTCTCCGAACTGGAGGGCCAGGGGAAGACCGCCTTGCTCGTCGCCGTGGACGGCGTCCTGGCCGGGGTGATAGGGGTCTCGGACTCGATGAGGCCGGAGGCGAAAGAGGCCGTCGACGCGCTGACGAAGATGGGGTTGGGGGTCGTGATCCTGACCGGAGACAACGCGAAGACGGCCGCGGCCGTCGCCTCCCAGCTGGGGGTGGAGCGGGTCGTCGCGGAGGTCCTCCCAGACGGCAAGGCCAGGGTGGTCGGCGAGCTCAGAGGGCAGGGGCTCGACGTCGCCATGGTCGGAGACGGGGTCAACGACGCCCCGGCCCTAGCCGCAGCCGACCTGGGGGTCGCCCTCGGGGGCGGGACTGACGTCGCGGTCGAGACGGCCGGGGTCGTCCTGATGAAGAGCGACCTGAGGGACGTCCCGCGGGCCATCGCACTCGGGAGGCGGACCGTCAGGAAGGCGAAACAGAACCTGGCTTGGGCCTTCGGCTACAACGCCGTCCTGATCCCCGTGGCGGCCCTCGGATACATCAATCCGGTCCTGGCTGGGGCGGCGATGGCCTTGAGCTCCCTCAGCGTGATGGTCAACTCCTACTCGCTGAGCAGACAGGGAGTCTGAGGCCCGGGCCGACCGACTCCAGACCTTCAAATATTCGGTTCCTTCGCCCCGCACCATGCCGCGGAGCCGAGGCGAGGACGAGGCATCGGACAAGGCGCTCGCGTACTCGAAGTTCTATGGCGGGAAGGTGGGGGTCTCCCCGAAGGTCCCTGTCAGATCCCTCCAAGACTTCTCCGTCTGGTACACGCCCGGGGTGGCGGCGGTCTCCAAGGCGATCCAGGCGAACGCGGACATGTCGTTCGAGTACACCGGGAGGTGGAACACCATAGCCGTGATATCCGACGGCAGCAGGGTCCTTGGGCTGGGGGACATCGGCCCGGAGGGGGCCCTTCCCGTGATGGAGGGAAAGGCGCTCATCTACAACTACCTCGGAGGGGTGAACGCGTACCCGCTTCCCGTGCGCGCGAAAGACGAGGCGGGCCTGATATCGGTGGTCCGCGCCCTCGAGCCCTCCCTCGGGGGGGTCAACTTGGAGGACATCGAGTCCCCGAAGTGCTTCGAAGTGCTCGACACGCTCCGCGCGGAGCTCACCATACCCATCTGGCACGACGACCAGCAGGGGACGGCGGGGGTAGTCCTGGCCGGGCTGTTCAACTCGCTCGAGCTGACGGGAAGGAAGCTCAGGGGGAGCAGGATAGTGCTCTTCGGCGCAGGGGCGGCCAACGTGGCGGCCGCCAGGCTGCTGGTCGAGGCAGGAGCCGACCCGGGAGACCTCGTGGTCCTGGACTCGAAGGGGATCCTTTACCCGGAGAGGGAGGACATCGACCAGCTCTCATTGCGCAACAAGTGGAAGTACGACCTGGCGCTCACGACGAACGGGAGGGACATCAGCGGGGGGGCCAAGGAGGCGCTGGAGGGGGCGGACGTGCTCATCGCGTCGGCGGGGGTCGGGCCAGGCCTGATCAAGAAGGAGGAGGTCGCGGGGATGAACGACAGGGCGGTCGTGTTCCTCCTGGCGAACCCCGTCCCGGAGATGCTCCCGGGCGACGCTCTCGCTGCCGGGGCGGAGATCGTCGCGACGGGCAGGTCGGACTTCCCCAACCAGGTCAACAACAGCCTCCTCTTCCCCGCCATCTTCCGCGGAGCGCTCGACGTCCGCGCCAAGACGATCACAGACGCCACCGTCATAGCGGCCGCGAAGGAGCTGGCCGCGTTCGCCAAGAGGAAGGGGCTGACTCCGAAGAGGATACTCCCTACCATGACAGACTGGGAGGTGTATCCGACGGTGGCGGCGACGGTCGGCGAGTCCGCCATAAGGGAGGGGCAGGCTCGGAAGAAGGCCTCCAGGGAGGACCTGCTCCGGACCGCGACGGCGGTCATCGGCGTGGCTAGGAAGACGATGGACGCTCTTAGGAAGGGGGGTATCATACCTGAGCCTCCGGGGCAAGGATAAAACTCGTGCCAGGGGGGCGGGAGCCGTGGCCGTCCCCAAGGTGAGGAAGGCGACCATGGCCGACGTCCCGGCCGTGGCGGACCTCGTGGTCAGGGCGAAGAGGCTGAACAACGAGTTCGACCCCATGTTCGCCGTCGTCGCGGACGCCAGGGAAAGGGCCAAGGCCTACGTGTCGGACTCGATCAAGGCAAGGCACCTGCTGCTCGTCGCTGCCGCGGGCACCAAGGTGGTCGGGGTGGTGCGCGCCGAGCTTAGGGAGAGGATCTTCTACTCCCCGGAGCGGACCGGGCTGATCACCGACTTCTACATCCTCCCGGAGTTCAGGCGCAGGGCGCTGGGGCACGACATGCTCGAGCAGGCGTCGTCCGGGCTCAGGCGGATGGGGGCGCAGATCATAGTGGCAGAGGTCCCCTCGCAGAACGAGATAGCCGTGAAGTTCTACACCAAGCGGGGCTTTCGATCCCTAGTGCAGCACTTCGCGAAGAGCCCTCAGTAGTCGAGGAGGCTGCCCAGCCGCTTGTGGTGGCAGCGTCCCAGCAGGAACCCGCACCTGTAGCAGACGTGGTATCTCCCCGCGCAGGAGCTCGCGTGCGCCTTCGACGCGGCGCAGAACCTCTCCTCCGGGACGGCAGTCAGTCGCATGGTAGTTCGCCGCCGTGGAAGGTATTTAACCGTAGGCTAACGCAGAACCAGAATTCGACAGGAACCTAATACTTCTTGGACACCTGGGCCTTGAGGAGGCCGTCCCCGTTGACGTCCATCTCCGTCTCAAACGACCTCTGGTCTTCCACAGTCACCCCGCCGCTGACCGTCCACTCCTTGAACGACGCGTCTTCCGAGACTTCGGCCCGCAGCACGTGGACGGACTTCAGCGAGAACGTCCTGACCTTCCCCGTGAAGTCCCTGCCGTCCACTGAGATCTTCAGCAGCGAGGGGTCCTGGCTCTCGAACCTCACTACTCTGGTGTACCTCGAGTAGAGCTTCCCCATCAGCAGCCCGTAGGTCAGGGTCCAGACGACGAAGAAGGCCGTCCCGGCGACCTTCGAGGCGTAGTCGAAGTAGATGCCCGACAGGCCGAAGTAAAGGAGGCTGATCCCGACCACGGCCGCGAGGGTCTCCCCCTTCATCCAGAACCTCCCCCCCGGGAAGGCTTCGTAGAACCTGCCGAAGATGGCCGAGTAGACCAGCGCCACGAAGAAACCTATGAAGGCTATGAACGGGACGTAGATCGCCACCACCGAGTTGAAGCAGCTCTGGAGACTCGCCGACTCCGTCGGAATGCCCCCACACACGGCGCTGTAGCTCGCACGGATCTGAGACAGGACGTCGCCCTTGAGGGCGTAGAGGATTGCTACGTTGAAGGCGGCTATCCCGCCGAGGTAGACCAGGCCGGCCAGCGTCCCCGCCTTGACCCCGGCGAAGAAGGAGCCCAACTGCAGCGGCCTCTAGGCGCCCAGTGACTGGATGACCTCGGCCTCGTGCCCGTCGACCTTCACTTTGCGGAAGACCCTCTTGACGCGCCCGTCGGGCCCGATCACGAATGTGGAACGTTCGGTCCCCCAGTATGTCTTCCCGTAGTTGTTCTTCAGTTTCCACGTCCCGTACAGCCTGTGGGCCTCCAGGTTCTCGTCGCTCAGGAGCGCGAAGTTCAGGGAGTACTTGTCGATGAACTTTCGGTGCGACTCGAGGGAGTCCTTCGAGATCCCGAGCACAACCGCGTCGAGTCCGGAGAACTTCGGGAGGTTGTCCCTGAAGGAGCACGCCTCCTTCGTGCAGCCCGGCGTGTCGTCCTGCGGGTAGAAATACAGCACCACGTTCTTCCCCCTGAGCGAGCTGAGCTTGACCTTGCCTCCCGCGGAGGAGGGCAGCTCGAAGTCGGGGGCGAGCGCCCCTTCGACGACCTCGGGTTCTGGCGCCATCGAGAGTCCCCGCCCTCGCCCCCAATAAAACTTAATCCTGTGCCGCCCCTCGGCCCGACCCATGTCGGTCGACATCCACGTCCACCCGTGGACGAAGGCCTTCATGAAGAAGAACGGGCCTATAATGAAGGCGTGCTCGTTCTTCAGGCTCGACCCCGCCAAGCTCCCCGAGTCCATCGACGACCTGCTCGGCGGGATGGACGCCGCGGGGGTCGAAACGGGGGTGATCCTGGGGCAGGACACGCACGCGACCGGCAACGCGAGCTTCAGGAACTACACTATCAGGAACGAGAGTCTAGCTCTGATAGCCAGGAAGTCGAAGGACAGGCTGATCCCGTTCGCCGGGGTCGACCCGAACGCAGGCAGGGACGCCGTGCGCGAGCTGAGGAGGGCCGTCCGGGGGCTCGGGTTCAGGGGGCTCAAGGTCCACAGCAGCGCTAACGGCGTCTACCCGGGGGACGAGAAGCT
>JASHUK010000093.1 GCA_030040055.1 Nitrososphaerales archaeon
AGCGTACAGGCTCTGCCCCGGGGCTCGCTACCTCGCTCCCCACTGGGCACTGTACGAGAAGACATCGGTCGAGGTGATGGAGACCCTCAAGGGGTTCGCCGACAGGTTCGAGCAGGCGAGCATAGACGAGGCGTTCCTCGACGTCACCTCCAGGGCCGCGGATGAGACGGCCGCAAAAGAGGTTGCCTCTGCAGTCAAGGAGGCGGTCAGGAGGAGGCACTCTCTGACCTGCTCGATTGGGATAGGACCGAACAAGTCCTCGGCGAAGATAGCCTCGGACATGCAGAAGCCCGATGGGCTGACCGTCGTCCCCTTCGGCAGAGTGGAGGAGTTCCTCTCCCAGCTTCCCGTCACGGTGGTCCCTGGAATTGGAGGGAAGACGCAGGAGTTTCTGAAACAGAAGGGCATCGAGCACATCGGTCAGCTGCAGAAGCTCGACGGCAGGCGGCTGATGGGATGGTTCGGCAAGAACGGTGTGTGGCTGTGGGGCGTCGTTCATGGCCAGGAGAGCGTGGAGGTCAGGCAGCAGGAGCTGCCGAAGTCGCTGAGCGTCGAGAGGACGTTCGGAGAGGACATAGCCGACTTCCAGTCCGTCAGGAAGGAGGCACGGTCCGCATGCTCTGAGCTGGCAAGAAGGGTGAGCGAGTCGGGGCTGGAGTTCAGGGTAGGGGGGATCAAGATACGATTCAGAGGCTTTGAGACTCATACGAGGGAGAAGACCATCCCCACTCACACGGATGACGAAGGCGCGCTGTGGCAGATTGTCGACTCTCTCCTGGCGGAGTTCGAGCATGACCGGAGACCGGTCAGGCTCATCGGGGTGAGGGTGGCGGGTCTGACAAGGGCCACCGCGGCCCCGACCCGGCTCGACGCGTGGGCTCAGGGGTCCTAGGTGGCGGCCATGGCGCATGAAGCCGAGCTCAAATCAGAGCGTGCCGCCAGCCCGCAGTCGGATTGGGGCGGCCGCCTGCAAGTGGGGGTGGACGTGGGCGGGACCTTCACAGACGTCGTCGCTCTCGGGCCGGCCGGCCTCCAGGTGTACAAGCTTCCGACGTCCGGCGACCCATCGGAGGCCGTCTTGGAAGGGCTGGCGAAGGTCGGAGGCAGGGCAAAGCACGCCGCATCAATCGCGCACGCGACCACGCTCGCGACCAACGCTCTGCTCACGAGGGCGGGGCTGGCCAGGACGGCGCTGATCACCAACACCGGGTTCAGGGACGTCCTCGAGATAGGAAGGCAGCGGAGGCCGGAGCCCTACGACATGGCGACCCGTCGCCCGCCCCCACTGGTCAGAAGGAGGGACAGGCTTACCGTCCTCTGCAGAGTGCGCGCCGACAGGAGCATCGCCGAGCCGCTGGACGAGAAGGGGGGTAGGGCCGTGGCCCGGGCCATAGTCGCCCGGGGCTTCGAGTCGGTCGCCATCTGCTTCCTCAACTCGTACGTCAACCCTGCTCACGAGAGGAGGATGCGCTCCGTCCTTAGACGGGAAGGCTACGAGGGTCACATCAGCGTTTCGAGCGAAGTCGACAGAGCCTACAGGGAGTACGAAAGGACGAGCACCACGGTGGTGAACGCCTGCCTCGCCCCACTCATGGCGGGATACCTTTCCCGTCTGACGGCCTCTCTTCGCCGGGCCGGGATCAGGGCATCTGTCAACGTGATGAGCTCGGACGGTGGGATGGGGACTGTGGCCTCTGCCGTCTCCCGACCCGTGTCGGTCATCGAGTCGGGACCAGCGGCCGGGGTGGTGGCTTCTTGTAGGCTGGCCCGCGAGCTCGCCTTGGAGAAGGTGATCACGCTGGACATGGGAGGGACGACGGCCAAGGCCGGGGCTGTAATCGGGGGAGAAGCCCAGCTCACGGAAGAGTTCGAGGCAGCGGGGAGGACGCACAGCGGCAGGTCGATCACAGGGAGCGGCTATCCCGTCAGAGGGAGGTTCGTAGACCTGGCCGAGGTCAGCGCCGGCGGAGGGACCATCGTATGGGCGGACGAGGCTCGTAGGCTTGTCGTCGGGCCGAGGAGCGCAGGCTCCCTTCCGGGTCCTGCATGCTACGGGAGAGGAGGAGCCGAACCGACGGTGACCGACGCCAACCTCTTGGCGGGCAGAGTGAGTTCGAAGGGTCTGCTCGGCGGGACAATGCCACTGTATCCGCGACTCTCGCGACGCGCCTTCGCGAAGGCCTCATCGTCAGTGGGGGCCACTGAGGCAGAGCTGACCAGGAGGGTCATCCGGCTAGCGAACGACCAGATGTCCCGTGCGATATCGATAGTGAGCCTGGAGCGCGGAAGGGATCCAAGAGACTCCGTCCTGGTCGCCTTCGGCGGCGCTGGGCCGGCCCACGCGTGCGACATAGCCGAGTCGCTGGGGATAAGGAGCATCGTTGTCCCCGCCCACGCCGGCCTGTTCTCAGCCTACGGGCTCCTCGCCGGAGACGCAAGCAGGACGTACGTCTTCCCAGTGATGCGGCCCGCCCGGGCTTTGAAGGCGAGGTTCGGGGCGTTCGAGGCCCGCATCCTCAAGGAGCTGCATGAAGAGGGACTGGATGCCTCGCGGTTCAGGAGGTCGGTTGAGCTGAGGTACGAGGGACAGTCGCACGAACTACTCCTGCCCTACGCCGGGGACCCGAGCCTTGCGCGCTCCTTCCACGAAAGGCACAGAGAACTCTACGGGTATTCTTCGGACGACGCGGTCGAGGCGGTCAATGCGAGGGTGACAGCCGTCATAGGCATGTCAAACGCTCCGCTGCCTTCGTACCCCGCCCGGGCGGCGACTACGGGGCGGGGGCGGAGCGAGCGGAGGACCGCGTGGGTGGGAGGAAAGACCCAGGTTGTCCCCGTCTACCAAAGGGAAGGGCTCTCCAAAGGAAGGTCAGGGGAAGGACCGTGTATCATCGAAGAATACGACGCGACTCTGGTCGTCAACCCGTCATGGGGCTGGACGGCCGAAACGTATGGGACCAGGCTAAGCCGATGAAGCCCGACAGAACCACCCTGCAGCTGATCGAGAACTCGCTCCAGTACGCGAGCGAGGAGATGGGACTGGCACTTCGCAATTCCGCATACTCCCCCAACATCGCCGAAAGGATGGACCACTCTGCCGCGGTGTTCGACGCAGACGGCAGGCTTCTCGCCCAGGCCGAGCACATCCCAGTCCACCTCGGCTCTCTTCCGTGGGGGCTCCGGAACATCTTGGCAAGGTGTTCCAGAGAAGGCATCGAGTTCTTGCCGGGTTCCATGGTGGTCTCCAACAACCCATACCTCACCGGGACGCACCTAAACGACGTGACCCTCGTCGCCCCAGTCTATTCGAAGGGGACATTGGTCGCCTTCGCAGCGAACAAGGCGCATCACGCGGACGTCGGAGGGAAGGTTCCGGGGAGCATATCGATGCTGTCGCGGACGCTCCAAGAGGAGGGCCACGTGCTCGACCCAGTCTTCCTCGTGAAGGACGACGAGTTCGTCAACAGGACAGTCGAGGAGTTCTGCAGGGGATCGAGGAACCCTTCAGAGAGAAGAGGGGACCTCAAAGCGCAGCGGGCCGCCAACGTCGCAGGGGCCAGGAGGATTGAGGACGTGGTGTCTGCGTACGGGACGGACTTCTTCGCCCTCGCGGCCGAGGAGTCGCTTCGGCACAGCGAGACACTCATGCGGAAAAGGCTCTCAAGAATCGAACCCGGCTCGTACTCCGCCTCCGACGTGCTGGAGGGAAAGGACGGAGAGGATCTGGTCGTCGCGGCGCGCGTGACCGTCAGCAAGGACGGCGTGCAGGTTGACTACTCCGGGACGACACTCCAGGTTGACTATCCACTCAACGCTGTGTTCGGGGTGACGATTTCGGGGGTCTACTTCGTCGTCCGCACGCTCACCGGAGACGACATCCCTGCGAACCACGGGGCCTTCGCCCCCATACGGGTGACCGCCCCCTCGGGGACCCTCGTCAACCCGACCTATCCTCATCCCGTTGGTGGGGGAAACGTCGAAACAAGCCAGCGAAACGCCGACGTGATATACAGGGCGCTCTCCAAGAGTCCAAGCAGCCTCGTCCCGGCCGCCGCCGGGGGGTCGATGAACAACGTGATGATCGGAGGGCGCCGGAGGGGGAAGAAATGGGCGTTCTACGAGACCATAGGGGTCGGCCTGGGGGGAAGGGCGGGGTCCGACGGGGTCGACGGCATCCAAGCCAA
This sequence comes from Nitrososphaerales archaeon, assembly GCA_030040055.1. Classification (GTDB taxonomy): domain Archaea; phylum Thermoproteota; class Nitrososphaeria; order Nitrososphaerales; family Gagatemarchaeaceae; genus UBA183. The sequence continues at coordinate 4,185 of JASHUK010000093.1, forward strand.
CATGACCAACACGATGAACACTCCCATCGAGGAGGTGGAGCGCCGTCTTCCCCTGATGATCACCCGGTACGAGTTCAGAGAAGGCAGTTCGGGCAGAGGAGAGTGGAGGGGCGGAGTCGGGCTGGTCAGAAGATACAGGGTGCTCTCTGACCTGACGACCCTCACTGTAGTCGCTGACAGAGAGCTTCACCGGCCGTGGGGGCTAGCCTCCGGCCTCCCTGGCTCGGCCACCGAGGTCAGGGTCAGGCGGGGCAGGCGCGAGTTCAGAGTCAGCTGCAAGTCGACCCACAGACTCGGAGAAGGAGACGAGTTCGAGATTCGGACGGCCGGAGGAGGGGGCTACGGCAAGGCGGGCAGGAGGGCCGTAAGTCTCGTGGCCAGGGACGTCGAAGACGGGCTGGTCGCCGTTGGTCAGTCTTCGCCCGCGTCCAAGCGGCATTGACGGGTCGGGCCTGTCAGCATCAGGGGCCTCGGGCGCAGTGCTCATGTCAACCTCCACGTGCAAACCGTCCGGGGCCCAGGAAGCCGATGTCGTACCGCGTGCCGCCGTCGATCAAGAGGTCGGCGGCGATTTCCCCGATCACGCTTGCGAACTTGAACCCGTGCCCCGAGCAAGCGCTGACCACTAGCACTCCCTGGTCTCCTGGACAGGGTCCTATCACAAAGTGGGTGTCGGGAGTATTCGTGTAGATGCAGGTCGTCGAAGCTACAGGCCTCCGGTCGAGGGCCGGCAACCGCCTCTTCATGAAGCCGGCTACCGAGGCAAGGTCTCGGTCCGTGACTCGCCTGTCCACGAAGTCAGGGTCGACGGGCGGTCCGGCGTGGTGTTCGGCCACCTTCACTCCGTCGCCGAAGTCAGGGATGCCGTAGAAGAGCCGACGACCCTCTTCGGCTACGAAGATGGGCATCTTCCCAGGCATGAACGCAGCGTTGCCCCCGCTATCGAACCAGAGAGGGACCTGTCTCTCGCACTTCAGAGGAAGCGCGTCTCCCATGACGCGCCCCGTCCACGGGCCGGCGCAAATCACTAGCTTGTCGGTAACATATCTCCCGTTCGAGGTGGAGACCTCGATTGCGCCTGCCCTCCGCCGCCAACTGTAGAGCGGCTCGTTGAACCTGAACTCGCACCCGTCCTGAGACGCGCGCTCGTAGAGTGCCTGTATGCACCGCTCTGCGAAGAGCACCCCCGCGGTCCTCTCGTGCACGGCGGAGACCTCGCTACCCGCCCTGAGGGCGGGGAACTCCTCGCCCAGTTCCCGGCCAGACATCTCCCTGAATTCCAAGTCGTGCTTCCTAGCGCTCCTGAGCGTCCCGCGCACGAGCGGGCCTTCGGGATCGCCGATCATCAACCCGCCCGTCAGCCTGACGAGCGGCACCCCCGTCTGCTCCTGGAGGTCCTGCCATGACGCCAAGGCTCTCTTGACCAGCGGAACGTACCTGGGGTCTTCGGCGTATGCCTGCCTGATTATCCTGGTCTTGCCGTGGGACGAGCCCAAACCATGGTTTAATCCGTAGCGCTCGACCGTCAGGACGGACACTCCCCTTGACGCGAGGCTGCGACTGACGGCCGAGCCCATCACCCCGCACCCGACTACCACGGCTTCGAAGCGACGCACGGGAGAACGCGCCGCGCCGTTCTTATCAAGGTTCCACGGCCTCACATCGACTTATCACCGGGCGCTCCCCCGGTCCACGCATGGGTCCCTCACCACGCCGCGGGTCGCTGGACTTCGTGATTCAGAAGCACAGGGCGAGGGCCCTGCACTACGACTTCCGGCTCGAGATCGGCGGCGTCCTCGCCTCGTGGTCAGTGCCAAAAGGGCCGACACTGCAGGCAGGGGTGAGAAGGCTCGCCATGCCGACCGAAGACCACCCCAGGGAGTACGGCAGGTTCGAGGGGGTCCTGCCGCGAAGCTCAGGGTCGGGGGTCGTCATGCTGTGGGACCTCGGGGGATACAACCCTGAAGTGGAGACCTCGAAGGGGGTCCGTACGGAGGTTGCAGCCAACGCCGACGCGGTGGCCGAGTCGGAGTTGAAGGCAGGCATGCTCAAGTTCACTCTGTATGGCTCTAAGCTGCGCGGGTCGTTCGCGCTGGTTCGGACCGGCGGGATCGGGGGAAGGGACGCGTGGCTGTTGATCAAGCACAAGGACAGGTTCTGCGCCCCGGCATATGAGGCGGGCGACTATGACTTCTCTGCCTTGACCGGGCGTTCGATGGCGCAGATATCGGCAGAGGGCGGAGGGGCCCCTTCGACCACTCTATCATAACTAACGTTAAATAACCAACATCCGCCGCCGGCCTTCGTGCCGAACGCCAGGGGGCTCGCCACCGCCGCGCTGTTCGGCGTCATCATCTCGATTGTCATGGGAGAGTTCCTGCCTCCTCCTACCGGGGACCTGCTCGTCGTCGTTGAGGCTACCCTTCTGGGACTCAGCTTCATTCTCATAGGTCCTGGTGGGGCCACTTACACGGCAGCGGTCGCGGGCATCCTGCTGAACATACAGTTCCTTTCATATGGCGCCTATCCGCTACTGTTGGCTCTTCTGTACGGGGTTCTGACAGATGGCTTCTCTATAGCCCTCGGGGTGCGGAGAGCGGTGGGAATCTCGTCAGTGAGACTGGCGGCTGCTCTGACCCTCAGCAGCGCCATCACGGGTCCGGTTGCGTACTACCTCACGCTTCCCTACGTCCCCAACGCGCCTTCGGACATCTCGTTCTATGAGCTGATTATAGTGATAGGCGTCGTAAGTGGCGCCGCAGCGGGGTTTCTCGCGGCCCGACTCTGGGAGCGAAACCTGAAGTCTAGATTCAGCTCGGTGCAGCCTCGCCCTTAGCAGGATACTCGCCCAACTCCCGCAGCAGCCTCCTGTTGAATCTGTACAGCATGGCCAGGAGAAACAGACCCAGCGCGACTATGACGCACCCGGCGATGATGCTAGAGTAGATTCCCGTCGTAAGTCCTGCTATCAGCGTGAACACTCCCAGGAGGACTATCAGTATCGCTGCAGTCTTGGATATCGGGCTTACCCGGACCTTGGCCGACGTGGGCTCGCCCTGGTTAAGACGCGCGTTAAACCATTCCGGGGCCGCGCGTCCCCTGTTGGCCCTTCGACTCGTCTCTCAAGAGACGGAACAGTCTGTATTTGTCAGCCTCGCCGGCGGAGAGCTTGTAGCCGCAGGTCTTGCAGTCTACTCCCCCCTCTGTCTCCCTGAGCGAAAACCAGCCGCACTTCGGACACTTCATGCGTTCTTCCTGAGCGCTCCCCACGCCCCCTGCGTTTCACGCGAGCGCTATAAGGATGGAGCGCGCCGGGAGACCCGAGCCAGACCACTCGCCGATCAAGTCCGGCCTGCTAGCCTCGAGTTCCACGCAGGCCTCTTGAGGCGGTGGCACCCCGGCTCTGACTGACATCGCTTTGCACCAGTGCTCGTCCGGGGGGCGTCAAGAAATTTTGCTCAAAGTGGCATGCCGATTAGAGCCTTCGGGATATAGGAAATTCGGGCCAGTCTGCCGGTGGCATGGGGTTCGCCGAGCGCTGGGAGGAAGGGGAGAAGGGTCCCGGGATATTGAGGAGGCTCAGGACGTCTGTACGACCGCCCGCCCCGCTGAAGACTCAGATAGAGCAGGCAAACAGGCAAGTCCGCGTGCTGCTTTCTGAACTCGACAACACGATACAGAGGATAAGGCAGCGCGACTCCACCGTCTTCAAGGCAGTCGTCTCGAATCTTGCGAAGCACGACTCGCAACGAGCGGCCATCTACGCGAATGAGCTGACCGAAATAAGAAAGGTGGGCAAGATTGTGACTTCGGCGCAACTGGCGCTTGAGCAGATATCGCTGAGGCTGGGTACCATAACTGACATGGGCGAGATAGCGAACACCCTCGCCCCGGCCGTCTCGGTGATGAGGTCCGTCAAGGAGGGCCTCGCGGTCGCCATGCCCGACGCCGACAGAGAGATAGGCGAGCTCTCCGGGCTTCTCAGCAGCGTCCTGATAGACGCAAGCTCGTCCGGCGGACTTTCACTGGACTTCGAGGCTGCCAACGACGACGCGCGCAGGGTCCTGGACGAGGCGGCCGCGGTGGCCGAACAGCGCATGAAGGAGAGCTTCCCCGAGATACCCGCGGGCGCCCTTTCATATCCTGACAGAGAGGAGGGGCTGTCTGAGTGACCACGCCTTCCCTGCGGTCTGAGGGCAGGCCTCTTGCTAGGACTCGGACCACCCGTTCCACGGGTTAGAACGGCCCTTCTATCTGGTTGGCTTATTATCGAGGCGCTGCCCAGAATTGCCGGTTTGAAAATATCAGGCGTCAGGGGAGCTGACCCTGCAACCGACTCGGACGGGGGCTCCGCCGACACAAAAGGCGGGGGGCACGCGGGTGCCGTTGCGCTGATCCTGGCGGCTATAGTCCTAGGAGCCACTTTTCTGCTCCTGTCGCCGTACGCGCAGGGGCTGGCGAGCGGCCAGTCGAGCATAGTGTCATGGTTCGACGCCGTCCTGGGAGGAAGGAACGAAACGGCATCAAACCTGAGCTGGACCAAGAACCTGTCGCTCTACTCTCCCTTGATCGAGAACGGTTCGGCTCTGGTGACCTATCCTGGTGACTATCCGGCCCTCTCGACCTATGCCCTGAACCTAATCAACCAGGACAGGGCGACGTCTGACCTGGCCGCCGTCGCATACGCCTCGCTCGACGTCGGCCAACAGCACGCCGACTCCATGCTGCGCTACGGGTACTTCAGCCACTGGGACACCCAGGGGTTCAAGCCATACATGAGGTATACCCTGCTGGGAGGGACTGGGGCGGTGGAGGAGAACGTCGCCTACATCTCCTATCCCGGCACGCACTTCTCGTCGACCGGGGCCGTCGAGGCCGGCATCAAGGCACTCGAGTACGACATGATGTACAACGACAGCGTCTGCTGCGACAACGGCCACAGGGCCAACATACTGAACCCGACCCACACGAGCGTAGCCATCGGCGTCGCATACAACGCAACCACGCTGTACTTCGTCGAGGACTTCGAGAGCTACTACGTCAACATGACCTTCAACGTCTCCAGCAGCTACGCGGTTTCGATGACCGGCACGCCAGTCGCCCAGGTAACGTCTCCGACGGAAATCCTGGTCACCTACGACCCTCCGCCGACGGCAGAGACTCCCTACCAGCTGAACAACGGACCGAACGACTACAGCCCGGGGAACGTCACGGGCGGCGTGCTCCCGCCGTGCAGCATATTCTGCTCCTCGTTCGGCGAAGGAATCACAGTGTACGCTTCGAAGTGGGTCTTTTCGCAAACCCAAGTTGACATAGTCTTCCAGCTCTCCGACTTCGTAGAGAAGTACGGGACGGGCGTGTACACCGTCTATCTGCTCATCGGGCCGGACACGAGTTCAGCGATAACGTCAATATCCGTCTTCGTCAAGTAGGGCCGTCACATCTCGCCACGTATGGACTCCGCCGTCTCTCTCATCTCCGACTCGGAGAACCGCTTCCTCTCCCCCCGCCCTTCCTTGCGCTCCAGACTCACGGGGATCACGTGGACGTGCACATGCGCCACGACCTGGTTGGCCGCCTCGCCGTTGTTTTGGACGAACCTGAACCCGTCGGCGCCCATCGCA
>JASHUK010000094.1 GCA_030040055.1 Nitrososphaerales archaeon
CTCAGCCAACAAGTCATGTGCCCGTGGGTCATCCCATACGACGCCTGGAGCAGGTTCGGGATAGCGAGGTCCCAGGTGACCCGCTACCGCGCGCTGGACCCAGTGGCCTGGCTGAGGAGGAAGCCAACGGCCGGCCCAATCCCTCGGCTCTCACCGGGAAGGAAGACCATAGTCATTCGGGCCGAGGAGAGCGACGCGCCCTACATGGCAGGAACGGACAAGACCTGGGTCGAAGCCGTCCTCGAGTCGGTCGCCGAGGGGTTCCCCGAGTGCAACCTCGTCGTCCTGTCCAGGTACGGGCATCAGCTGGAGGCGATCAAGCGGAGGTTCGGAGACAGGATGTCCGTCCCAGAGGGGATAGTAGACGGCAGGAGGCTGCTCTCCAAGTCAGACCTTCTCGTAGGTATGGGAGGGACGATGACAGCTGAGGCCGCGCTGATGGGGGTTCCGGCGATCTCGATGTTCCAGGGCTCGTACATCGTGGAGGACTATCTCAGAAGAGTGGGGCTGGCCGTCAAGACCAGGAGCCCGACGGGGCTCGTGCGAGTGGCAAGACGGTTCATGACTCCGTCGTTCAGGAAGGCATTTGCAGGAAGGTCCAGGCACATACTCGGGTCGATGGAGGACCCTGTCCCGCGAATCGCGGGAAAGATTACGTCAATCCTCGAACAAGGCTAAATCAGCGCCCGCCCGGCGCAGGAAAACGCAGCCCGGTCGTCTAGTTGGTCAAGGATGCTGGCCTTTGGAGCCGGCGACCTAGGTTCGAATCCTAGCCGGGCTATTCTCACGACTGCGTGGGAAGCCCCAAGGACTGAGAACCGAGGTCCACTCTGACCACTTGGGAGGTATGATAGAAGGCCAGAAGGAGTCCAACTGTGCCAGGTAATGGTGAGAGGTCCTGTTCTACCCCGGCGAAGATTGGTATGTCGAACCCCCGCGGGTCCATTCCTCGCTTCGCATATCCTGTAAGAGCTTCTCCCACCTATCCCCAATGTGTATTAACGACCGAGGCCATTCAATCCTGTCATATTGACGTCCGGCCTTCCAGACTGGGTGTGGAGGAAACTCGGGCAGATTCCCGCTCCTAACGCTCCATTCTCTTCGATGCCATACCGGCCCGCAATGGTCAAATTGAAAGACGGTAGGGAATTCCAAAACACCATATTCTTCGGTGCTAGGACCTTCCACTCTCTGTTCAACGGAGGCATCAACCATAGGATTCGCCTATTGCCGACTCGCCCCATTTGGGAACACTACCCTAGAGAACTCATGCTGAACGGGGCTGACATGTCCGACATCCTTCCTAGCCCTAACCAGTTGCCTCCCCGCATAGCGAATCGTCTTCACTCTGTGGTGGAGACAAGGACCGGAAGCATCGACTTCACCCTGTATCTCAAGGACGGCAGGAGATTCTATTACACGTTGGGGAACCTATGTGATTTCATCAACTATCCTCCAGGCGTCAGTCCTGAAGACCTTGACCGCGTGGCTATAGGAATAGTCGACGGGGTTCACGCCCCTCGGTCTCCGGAGGTCCTCGGTGGACCCCCGACAGGCGAGGTTAGGTGGGTCCTCTTCATCGAGTCTGAAGATGAGACCGCTTCCATAGTCAAGGAGCAGCCCGAGATATTCAGTCAGCCGATGTCTTTGACTTCAGAACCCCAAATCGTCACCGAAGAGGACCACCCGTTTGCTTTGTTCAAGGGGCCCAGCGTCCTACATGTCGCCTCGGAACCGATGCGAGTCACCTCCCCTGCGATTCCGTGGCCGAAAGTCCCTTACCCCCCGTTGAACGGGCAGCAAGTCCTACGCAAAAGAGGCGAGAAAATACTACATAGGACCTCCCAAGGTAATTCCACAGAAGCTTCTTGACAATCTGATTAGCCTCTTTCGAGAAGGGATTGGTGTTGACTCCGCGTTCTACGCTCAGGTCTACTATCCGGACAGTCCAGGGGAGAAACCACACTTGCTCGTCGGTGTGAAGATGCTCCCGGGACTAGAGAAGACTTTCGAGGAAGTGGTTCCCAAAATCGGAGGGCTCGTTAAGGGGACCTTACGGTCGAACGAATACTGCGACCTCGTCCAAGTAGGTCCTTCCAACGAGAGTCAATTCGCAACTTCATCCACAAAATTCTATCAGTCATCTGGCACAGTCGAGAAGAAAGGGCTGAGGCGATTCCTCCGATAGCCCGCCCAATAGGTGCCTTCGCCTAGAAACGGGCAGCATCGCTGCCTAAGGGCGTGGATGGGGACACTGCATGAGCTTGATATCAATTTAGCGGGCTAGTCCGTCGTGGCGCCGCGCTTTTGCTGCTCCCCGCGGCAGATGCCTGCCGGCTGACCCTCGACAATCCTTAATGCGCACCGAGCTTCCTCGAGGGACAATGGCCACCCGCCCTAGGCTCCTCGAACCCTCGGGGAAGCACGCCGAGCTCTTCAAGCCGCTTCCCAGTGGGCGAATCCAGTGTACTGCCTGCGCCAGAAACTGCCAGGTCGGAGAGGGGCAGGTGGGGTTCTGCGGGATCAGGGGGGTCGTCGACGGGAGGCTGTACCTCCTGGACTACGGGAGGATAATGGCTGCCCACGTCGACCCGATCGAAAAGAAGCCGGTGACGCACTACCGCCCCGGGTCCAAGATCTTCTCAGTCGCCACCAGCGGGTGCTCGTGGGCCTGCCGCTTCTGCCAGAACTACGACATCAGCCAGCGCCGTCAGGTGGACGGGATAGAGAAGACCCCAGAGGAGCTCGCCGACCAGGCGGTCGCCTACGGCTGCGAAGGCGTGGCCTACACGTACAACCAGCCTTCCGTCTTCATCGAATATGCCCGGGACGTTGGCAGGTTGGCCAGGTCCAGGGGTCTGTTCAACATCTTCGTGTCGAACGGGTACGACACCCCCGAGTCTGTGGGGATGATGGGGGACTTCCTGGACTGCATCACGGTGGACTTCAAGGGAAGCGGAGAGAGGGACTTCGTCAGGCGCTACATCAGCATCCCGAGCGCCGACCCCATCTTCCAGACCCTGCTGGACCTGAAGGCCAAGACCAGGGTGCACATCGAGGTCACAGACCTCGTCGTCCCGCGGGTGGGAGAGTCACTGGAGGCCGCCCAGAAGCTGTCCAAGTGGATCTACGACAACCTCGGCCCTGACACCCCGCTGCACTTCCTGAGGTTCCACCCCGACTACAAGATGATGGACTTCCCCTGGACCCCGGTGGAAACTCTTGAGAAGCACCTGGAAGTCGGGAAGAAGGCCGGGCTGAACTACGTCTACATAGGGAACGTCCCGGGGCACCCCGCCGAGAGCACTTACTGCCCCGGCTGCGGCAGGGTCCTGATAGGGAGGTACGGCTACGAGATCAGGGAGTACAACCTTGACGGCAAGAACAGGTGCAGGTTCTGCGGCTACGCGACCACCATACTCGGCCCGCTCAGCCCCTCAGCTCGGGAGGACCGGTTCATCCCCGTGACGGGCTGACGAGCTCCAGCTTCTGCTTGACGAACTTCTCCGCGTCCAGGAGGGCCTTGCACCCGTCGGCGGCCGCCGTGATTGCCTGCCGATAGCGGAAGTCGTGGACGTCGCCGGCGACGAAGACCCCCGGCACGCTCGTCTGCGTCTCACCCCAGACCGAGACGTACCCCTTCTCGTCGAGTTCGACCTGCCCCTGGAAGATACGGGTGTTGGGGTCGTATCCGATGGCCACGAACAGGCCGTCCACGCCCACGACCCTCTCAGACCCGTCCTCGACGTTCCTGAGCCTCACGCCCTCTACCTTCCCGTCGCCGACGACCTCCTCGACCTGCGAGTCCCAAAGGAAGCTGATCTTCGGGTTGGCCAGCGCCTCCTTCTTCAGGGCGGCCGACGCCCGGAGCTCCTTCCTCCGGTGTATCACCTGGACCGAGGTGGCGAACTTCGTCAGGAACGTGGCTTCCTCCATCGCGGTGTCCCCCCCACCGACCACTGCCACCTTCTTCCCCTTGAAGAAGAACCCGTCGCAGACGGCGCAGTTCGAGACGCCCCTGCCCATCAGCCTAGCTTCAGACGGGAGGTTCAGGCGACGCGGGTTCGCGCCGGTGGCCAGTATCACCGCCAGCGCCCTCTCAGTCCTCCTGTCCGTCGTCACCTCGAACGGATAGGCCTTGAAGTTGACCCCGACGACGTCCTCCTGCACGAGCTCCGCCCCCAGGCGCTCCGCCTGCGACCGCATCCTCTCGATCAGGTCCGGTCCCATGACCGGGTCGGGGAAGCCCGGGAAGTTCTCCACTTCGCTGGTGAGCATCAGCTGCCCTCCGTACTTGGTCCCCATCAGGACTGTCGGTTGGAGGTCGGCTCGGCACCCGTAGATGGCCGCGGTGAGCCCAGCGGGCCCCGACCCTATGATCACAAGTTTCTTGACGCTACCGTCGGTCAACGGGCCCGAACGGCCCCTTTCCTGCTGATAAATTTGCCCCTACAGGAGCTTGGCTTCTTTCTGCACTACGTGGAGCTCGTCAGAAAGCTGGTTCAGGGCCCTCTCGAGCCTCCTCGTGTACTGGGGGAGGAGCTTCTCGAA
>JASHUK010000095.1 GCA_030040055.1 Nitrososphaerales archaeon
GACGGAGCCGAATATGAGGACCTTGAACGAGGTGACCATCTTCCTGCGGAGGACCCAGAGCAGCACCAGGGTCGCCCCGAAGGCGAACAGGACGAGCACGAGGGCGTTGAGAATCGAGTCGCTGGGGGTCGTCCCGATCGGGGCGAAGCTCGACCCTCCCTGCTGCACGATCTGGACAAGCTCAGGGAGGTCCTGGTACGTTATCAGGAGCGCGACGAGCTGGATGGTGACTACTATCAGGGCGGCGACGAGGAGGTTCTGCGGGGTTACGCGCTTCCGCTCAGGCTCTTTCTCCGTCAAACCTGGAACTCTTGTCCGGGCTGGGCCGCGGTGGCCTCCACGCCTAGCTCGCCGTGAAGCTCGTCGGCCAGGGCCAGGCATGACGCCTCCTCGCCGTGGACCGTGAGGAACCTCGGCGTGCCGCCGATGCCCTTCAGGTCAGACATGAGCGAGCTCTTCCCGCTGTGAGACGAGAAGTCGAACCTCCTGACCTCCGCCCTCACCTTGGTGGGCTTACCCCTGTAGATGGTCAGCCCCTTCTCGATCAGGGTCCTTCCGGGGGTCCCGGGGACCTGGAAGCTCACTATCGCGATGCCGTTCTTCTCGTCCATCGAGAGGTGCTCGTTGTAGAAGATGGAAGCGCCTCCCACCAGCATCCCCGCGGGCGATATTATGACGCCGGGCTTCTTGACCAGCCGCCTCCTCTGAGGCCAGCTCGTCACCTCCTCCATCTGCTCCAGCGTCCGGCGGAGGGCGGTCGGGTCCTTGAGGAACTCCTGGTAGCGCATCAGGATGCCGTTGACCTTCAGCGCCATCCCGTCCATCGCTATCGGGTGCCTGAACCCTTCCTTCACGAGCGTCATCGCTATCTCCTGGGCCCTCCCCACCGAGAACGCGGGGACCAGCAGCACGCCGCCGCGCTCCACGACCGTCCGGGCGAACTCGACGAGCCCCTTCTCCGCCTCCGACCTGTGCGGATGGTCGGCGGTCGCGTAGGTGCTCTCCGTGATGACCATGTTCGCCTCCCCGAGGTGCTTCCACGAGCCCCCCAGGAGGTTCGTCTCGTCGCCGTTGATGTCCCCCGTGTAGAGGAGCCTCTTGGACCCGGCCTCGACCGCGATCACCGCGGAGCCGGGTATGTGCCCCGCGTCGTAGAAGGTGACCCGGAAGTCGCCTATCTCGAACGGCTCCATGTAGCCGTGGTTCACCGTGTTGGAGTTCATCGCCATCAGGTCGAGGAACTCGAACGGGAGGTACTGCCCTGATATCTTGATGAAGTCCTGGATGAGGAGCCCCGAGAGCTCTGAAGTGACCGGGGTCGCGTGGAGCTTCATCTTACCTCCGAGGAAGTGGAGGGGGGCCGCCCCCGAGTGGTCGAGGTGGGCGTGGCTGAGGACGATCGCCTTGATGTCCTTCGGCGGGACGTGCATAGGGAACCCTGGGACCTTCGTCGTGAGCGCCCCGTAGTCTAGCAGGATCTTGCTGTCTTTGTGCGTGACGAGAAAGGCGGAGCGGCCGACCTGCCTGGCGGCTCCAAGGACCTTAACTTCCAATCGCTAATCGTAAACTCTGAAGCAGCGCGTCTGAGCATTCTCTTTAAACATTGCCCCCCCTCTATTCTGTTACGTCCTTTGTGTGAGGTCCTCTAGGTCTCTGCTCCAGGACTACCCCGGAGTTTGGAGCCCCGTTGCCAAGGAAATACATGCTGAATCTGCCGAGCAAGTCCATACCGACTAAGCTCGGAAGTCTGAACAGTTCGGATTTCTTCGTCTCCGTCCTCGCCCATGCTCTGAAGACGAGAATCCTCTCAAGCGACTCTACGTGATTCGCAGGTTCGGACGACGCGAATGTGACTGTTATTCCTTTCAACCAATAGGCTAACCTGCTTCCGCCTATGCCTCCCACTTTCCCAGCTCATTCTAGGTTACGATAGTTGAGGCCCAACAACGAAGCATCCTTATGCAGTATTGTAGTCCTTGTCGCACCTGTGTCTGCGACTACCATGGTCAGCAATGCGAATGCGGGGTCCGTCCCTTTGAACGAGCAGTCGAAATAGGCCAGGTTCGATTGGCCAATCCTCCCCTTGACTTTCAAAGGGATGACACCTATAGCAAGAGTTCCAGGTCGTCCTTTGCGATGTACTCTATGGCGAAGGCCCTGGTTGCGACTTGACCATAGTGATCTCTCAGGCGCCTGACTAGTCGGTCAGGCCCATAATCCGAGTCAATCACTGCGCCATTGCTCACGGCTACGAATTGGTTCGTATGGCTCTTTCTCAACTCTGCATAGTGTGTCCTGAACCACAACGCATTCTCGGCATAGCTACGCAGTGACTTCCTTTCGCTCGCCGTCAAAGTCGACATCGCAGATCGTTGGATGACATCACGCAATTTGACTATTAAGAATTGCTTGCAAGTGGGGCCCACACAAGCAAGACAGTCTGAAGATGGATGTCGGAAGTCTTGAAACGAGTCGCACTTGCTTCAATCTACCCTAGGCAACGACCGTCCAGGGCGCAGGTCCGTACGTCATGGGAGTGTCATTAAGGACAGCCCGCCCGACTGACGGCGTCCAGTCGACTGCGGCCGCCCTCTTGTCCGGTAGCGGAGGAAGTAGGTCAGAGACACAGTCTATTTACGACCTTCATCTGACTCATTAACTGAGCGGACCAGCGGGCACCACGACGCCGAGCAGTCCTCTGCATCGCCTGAACACTGGGCAGCGCCGCTGCGCGAGACCCGCAAGCGCTAAATGAGCGGACGCCCATCTCACTGGCGTGCTCAGCAGACTGGAGCTCCTCCTCGTCGCCGCGACCTGCGCGATTCTGGGGATTGGCATCGCTTCGGCGTTCTTCCTCGCCTTCTGGATCCTCTTCGTCGCGATAGTGGTCTTGGCCATGTGGGACTCGCAGAGCGAGATACGCAAGCTGAAGGCCAGGATAGCCGAGCTGGAGAACAAGCCTCCGACCTCATCCTGACCCCCTGCTCTCCGACCCTCCTGCGACGGCGACCGCTCTTCTGGTAAGGGCTGCGACGGAAGAGCCTGACTCCGGCTCACCTTATAGAGCGGCGCATGGCGGGGCGGCCGTCAGTCATGAAGGTCCATCCCGAGGGGTCGAGGCTCGACGGCCTGTCGCTGGTGGCCGGGTTCCACGGCATAGGGGCGGCTGGCTACTGGACGGTGAAGTTCCTGGTCACCGAGCTGAAGGCGACGAGGAAGTGCTTCATCGACTACGAGTACGCCCCCGCGGTGGCCTCGCAGACGGAGAGCGGCATCTCGACGCCATACGAGGTCTACGGGGCGCAGGGGCTGGCCTTCCTGAAGGCCGAGGTCTCCCCCGTGAGGGAGAAGGAGAACGAGTTCTACAGGGGTCTCGCCGAGTGGGTCGTGTCCGCCGGGGTCAAGGAGGTCGCCCTGGTGGGGGGGCTGGACGAGGCCCTCAGGACGGACGAGCGCCCGTACAGGGTGGCCATGACCGGCTCCTTCGCGAGGACGGTAGGTCTCCCGGGGGAGCCCGTGATGGAGGAGGACAGGCTCATAGTGGGCCCGGTCGCGTCGCTCCTGAACTACTTCGAGATGCTTTCCTTCCCGGCGTACGC
>JASHUK010000009.1 GCA_030040055.1 Nitrososphaerales archaeon
TAGGGGCAAGGGACTCGGTCTTGCTCGCGAAGCTGTTCTCATCCCTGGTCGCCGGAGCCGGAGGCGCCGCCAACGTGAACGCCCTGTCGAGGGAGTTCGGGGGGAGCAGGATCACCGTCGCGAGGTACCTGAGATCGATGGAGCGTTCCTTCTTGGTCAGGGGACTGGCTAACTACAGGCCGTCGACCCGGGCCTCGTCGAGGAAGCTGAAACGGTTCTATCCGTCCACTACGTCGATGATCAGGTCGGTGGCGCCGCGTGCCTTCGGGGAGACCGGGAGGGTCCTCGAGACCTACGTCGTGAACGCGCTCGACGCCAGGCTATACTACAGGCATGCGGGTCTTGAGATCGATGCCCTCGTTGACGGCGGAGAGACTGCCGTCGAGGTGAAGGCGACGCCCGAAACCGGCGACTACGCTAGGCTGTCGCGTGCCGCCGGCGCCGCAGGAGCGAAGAGGCGGGTCGTGGTGACCCTCTCCGAGAGGGCCCCCTTGCGGGGGATCGAGGTCGTTCCTGCGTACCGGCTCGAGTGGGAGCTCGGACTCTCCGGGCGCGCGTCCCCCCGGCACTGAGCGTCCTCTCCCCACGAGGGTCAGAGCCAGGACTGCTCGCCGTCGGCTGAGAACCTGCCTTGCCCCTACGAGGTGGGGTCGAGCGTCGTCTGGACCGAGCTCGGCTCCATGGTGACCCCCGAGAGCCTCTTCAGCTCCGCCTGAAGCCACTTTATCGTCTTCCACTGGCTGAAGAGCACGGCCATGAAGAAGGGGTCGGTGGTGAGCGGCTTGTCCGTCTTCGCGACGGCCTCCTTGAACTGCATCACGTCCGACATCATCTTGTCCCAGATCTCGCGCTCCGGGCGCCTCATGGACCACGAGAACCCCTCCCAGTCCTTGATTTCCTCCTCCAGGGTGTAGTCGGGCAACGCGGTCCATCCGGACGGCCAGGAGGATAAAGCCGCAGGGCTGGCCTGACGGAGCCGGAGGGGAGGGGAGGCTGAAGCGCCCGTAGCGGTCAGAAGACCCGCGCTTTAGCGCAGCGGAACCTGAACGCTTCGTCGCACCTCCTGTTGACCCTGGGAGTACTTCAGCAGGCCCTGCGAAGCTCCCGGCGTCAGGCGCGCGAACCTGCAGGCCTCAGCGCGAGGACGGAACCGCCCGTCCCGACTCTGCCGAGCGCGATGAGGTCCTTGTCGAAGGTGAAGAACTCCCGAACGCCTCTTAGGAGAAGGCTCGCCAGGATAAGCGCGTCTCTCCCGCCAAGGCTGTACTTGACCGCCAACTCCAGACCCAGTTTCGTCGTCCTGAGCGTCTGGCTGAGGAACACGTTTCGCGAGTCCGAGCACGCGTCCAGCAGAACTGCCAACGCCTCTTCATGGCTCCACTTTGCCTTGAAGACCAAGGTGTGATACGCCTCGTGCACGATGGTCGGACTCAGGGCTACTCTCTGGTCAGCCAGCCAGCCGGTCTCCCTGTGCATCGGGTGGGCCTCGTCCAAGTACGCAACCAGGACGTTGGCGTCTATTCCCAGATGCTCTTGATTTCCCTTGGGGTCGGCCAAACCGGGTCACCAGTTCTCGCAGGAGTCGTTCCGCTCAAGTCCTTCCAGGACCGGCGCGCCTTCCTCGAAGGTGAAATCACCAGGGCGCGCTTGCCCTCCTTCTTGATTTCCACCACCATTCCCTCGGCTAGACCTACCTCCGACCTCAGGCGGCGAGGTATCAGCACCCTGCCCCGCTCGTCCACTGTCGCCTCCAAGTCTTCCCACTTACAATGTGGGAGGACCCGATATAAAAGCCCCACTGCCCCGGAACATGTGGCTACCCCGGAGCAGCTGGCAGAGGGCGGCGCGTCACCTAGCGGGCCGTGTCGCGTCTCTCAGATCGGCCTTCCGACCGCAGGCGGCCCGATGACCAAAACGCGACCTGATACACCTCCTCCCAAGAACGCTTTGCGTACTCCGGATGAGAGGCGGCGTCGGCCCGCATCCCTTCGGCTATCTCCCGGCGCATCCCTTCCGGCATCGCGGCGAGCCAGCTGAACGCCCCCTCCTCGATCCGCGCTATCCTCTCGTCGACGGTCTCGCTCACGGTCACCTCGCTGACGGTGGTGAGCTCGTCCGGCGGGTGCGACTCCAGGATCTCCGTCTCCTTCCTCCAGTCGTGGGCCCGCCTGTCAGGTTCCCAGTCGTACCCCCACTTGCGGGCTATCTGCCTGAACCGCGCGCGGCGCTCCTCCAGGCGCTTCGCGGCCGCTTCGTCCAGCTTACCGGTCGCTGGCGCCTCGGGCCCGTCTGCTGGTCCTGACCATGAGAAGAACGGGAACCACTCCCTCCCCGTCCCACGCTTCCTGACCAAGGCGAACACCCCGACCCTGCTGACCCTAGCTCCCTCCTTCACCGCGGCGAGCGGGTCGTCGAGCAGGTGGAATACGTGCGTCATCACGGTGGCGTCGAACGAGTCTCCCAGGAAGGGGGTCTCGGTCCCGCTGGCGAGAAGCAGGTTGTTCAGCCCCTTCGCCCTGGCCCTCTCCATCATCTTCGGAGATATGTCGACGCCAGTCATGCTGTAGCCCTTCGCAGCCAGGGGCGCCGATATCCTGCCAGTCCCGACCCCGATCTCGAGGACCGCCCGGCAGCCGTGCTTCGATAGGACCTCGTCCAGGCCCTTCAGTGTCTGCTCGTCGAGGGCCCTGC
>JASHUK010000096.1 GCA_030040055.1 Nitrososphaerales archaeon
ACGGGACGAACGATCCGCGTGTCCCGATCGGCGAGACCAAGCAGATGGCGAACGAGCTCAAGAAGCTCGGCCGCACCGCAGAGGTGATGGTCTTCGAGGACGAGGGGCACGGCCTGGTGAAGCTGAGGAACAGGATCACCGGCTACTCCGCCGCGGCGCAGTTCCTGCTGGGCTATCTGGGGGAGGAAGGGCGTGGCACGCGGTCCGGGCCGTCGAAGTAGGCTCAGGCAGCCGTCCAAGCCCGATTCCTGTCCGAGACCTGGTCAGTGGAAGTACTTTGGCGGTTCGACCAGAGTCTCGTCTTCGATCTTTCGGCGGAGCGCGCGCGTCAGGTCGCCCTGAGAGAGATATCCGACCGCGTTCCCCTCTTGGTCCAGGACCACCAGGAAGTTGACCCCGCGGAGGGACATCGTCCTCAGGCCGTCGTAGGCGAACTCGTCCTGGGAGATGGTCTCGAACCTCTTCCCGCAGACATCACCGACGGCGGCCGTCGGGTTGGCTTCGGCGGGCGTCTTGTAAATCTCCTCCCTCGTAACGACGCCGACGGGCTTCAGCCCGCTGACCACCAACAGCCGCTTCCTCAGCGCGAAGGGGTGGCCGGCGGACATCAGCTCGCGCAACTCTGACACCGGCATCACCGCTTCTACGGAGTCGGCAGGGGCGCTCATCACCGCCCTGACCCTTACCTGGCGCAGCGGGTTGTACTCGTAGATGTGCTTGACCCACAGACCTCTCTTGGCCAGCCTCTCGGTCATTATCGACTCCTTCATCAGCGCCTCTCCGACGAGCTCGGCGACGACAACCGTGACCACCACCGGGAGGACCCCTTGGTAGTCCTTCGTCACTTCAAGCGCGAACACGATGGAGGTCAGGGGGGCGCGGGACGCCGTCCCGAACACGGCTGCCATCCCCGCAATCGCGAAGACGCCGGGGACGACGCCGAGACCAGGAGCGACCGCCACCGCCCCCGCCCCGAACAGGTATCCCATTGACCCCCCTATCATGAATAGGGGAGCGAGGGTCCCGCCTGACGTCTGCGAGCCCATCGACAACAACCACGCGACGGCCTTGGCGACGAGTATCGCTGCCACGAGCGCCAATACGTACTGGCCCGTCAGGACCCCGGTTATCACGTCGTAGCCGACGCCTAACACCTGGGGGACGGCGAAGCCGATGGCGCCCGCGGCGAGCCCTCCCACCACCGGGAGCCACGGCTGGCCGAGCCTGGTCTTCTCGAACAGGCCCTCCGTCTCGTAGAGCCCCCTCGACAGCGCGGACCCCAGGACGCCGCAGAGCAGCCCTAGCGCCAGGTAGAAGGGGAGGGAGGAGATCCCTCCGAAGTAGTAGGCGGGGGTCTGGAAGAGGGGCTGCGATGAAATGAGGTAGATGTGCATCCACGCGCCTATGGCCGACGCGACTGCGACGGGGACGAGGGACTTCGCCCTGAACTCGAAGAGCAGGAGCTCTATGGCCAATAGGACGGCGGCTATGGGGGTCCCGAAGACCGCGGCCATCCCTGCGGCGGCCCCCGACGCGAGCAGGATCTTCCTCTCCGCCCCGGTCATGCTGACCGTCTGACCGATGAACGAGCCGAACGCCCCTCCCGTCTGGATTATGGGTCCCTCCGCCCCGAACGGCTGGCCCGAGCCGATGGTCACGGCCGCCGAGATTGCCTTGAGTGCTCCCACCTTCGGCTCGATCTTGCTCCGGTTGAGAAGGACCGACTCCATCGTCTCCGGGATCCCGTGTCCTATGATCCTACTCGATCCGTACTTGATCATCAGACCGGCGATGAGCCCCCCGATGGCGGGGACGACGATTGCCGCCAGCCCGAGGTGGTTGAACTGGGGCGACGCGAAGGAGAAGTCGAGCCTGCCGTAGTAGAAGACGTTGGTGACCAGACCGATCATATGGTATAGGGCGAACGCGATGAAGCCTGCCGCGAAGCCTATCCCGCCGGCGAGGAGGGTCAGGAGCCCAATCCTGGACTCCTCGCGTTCAAGGACGGTCCTTCCTTTCGCTGACAAGATGGCTACGCCGGTGGCGCTAGGAGGTTGTCCACGCTAGTCTCGCAGAACTGTCACCGCCTTCACTAGCCAGATTAGAAGATAGCCTAACCAGCGTAAGGCACTCTTGGGAGAATCAAGGGAGAGTTTAGATTACGCACGGCAGAGCGCTCGGCATGCAGCTCCTAGAAGCCTCGATAATGGCGAGAGGGCAGCAACGCTGGATAGAGGAGGCGACGGAAGGCTACGGGGCGAAGCTGAGGATCATCCGCTCAAAGAGGTCCCACGGGCGCGACGAAGTTCTGCAGGTCTTCGAGCTGGTCGTGGACGAAGGTCGAAAGGAGGGACTGCTGGAATATCTCAAGCGTGCGCCCGACGTCTCAGAGCTTTCTATGATTCATACTAGCCAGGGCAGGCTTTACGGCCTGATGCGGGCAAGGGGTGCCATCATGCGGTGTATCGCCGACTCCGACTGCTTTCTGATCCGCGCCTCGAACGAGGCGGGGAGGGAAATCGAGTGGAGGGTCCTAGGCACGAGGCGCTCCTTGAAGGGCCTGATGCGGAGGCTCGCAGGCAGGAGGATTGAGTACAGGGTAGTTTCGATCGCAGAGGCAAAGCAGAGGAAGGGCCTTACAGCCAGGCAGGAATGGCTACTCCGTTCGGCCTACGAACGGGGATACTTTGACTCCCCGAAGGGGGTCCGCTTGAGGGCGCTCGCCGAGGAGCTAGGGATCTCGGCACCGACGCTGCACGAGTCCCTAAGAAGGACGCAGAAGAAACTCCTAAGGGAGCACTTCGAGAACTCGGGGCAGCGGTAGCAACAGCGTCACGGACTGCGGCCAGCCACCGGGTCGAGTTCGACGTTCTGAAAAGTCAGAGTTCCCTCAGTACAAGATGAGCTAGGCAGCTCTGGGGAAAGAGCTGGCCCAGGGCGCCCGCGTGGCCGCTCGGCTTCCTGGCGACAAGCGGACGCTGTTGCACAGCGGCGGGATGGACTCCTGAACTACGGCGCTTCCTTCGAATGGCCGGCCCGCCTATCGTTGGCCATGCCAATACGTGCCGCGAGTTTCGGAAACTTGGTCAGGATTTCTTTGTCCTCCGTAATGACCTTCGACCTGATTCTCTGGGCGAGCGCAACGTAGCACGCGTCATACACCGTTACCTCGCCCGCCAGGCTGAGCCGCGCCGAGATCTCCATAAGCTTCCCACGCGGCTTCCATACCTCGAATCGGTACCTGCTGAGAGATTTGGACGCCAACGCCAGCTCGTCTTCACTGAGCGCTCCGCTGAACCTCAAAGCGTTCATTACTTCATAGAATAGCAGCGTCGGTGCTGCCAGCCTGAGCTTCCCCGTCGCGAAGTCGTCTCTGACTCGGATGGCTTCGTCCGAGTCGGGTTCGTTGACGAACCACTTCGTGACGATGGACGAATCAATCACAAAGCAGTCTTTCTTCGCCACTGCTTGATCACCTCGAGGCTGTTCCATCCTTCGGGCGCGGGCCGTCTAACTCTCTCATTGAGTATGACAGCTTCCGTCATGTCGGACTCGCCCAAGTCCTCCAGTCTCTCGGTCACCATCTCCCTGATTGCCTCGCTCCAGTTCGTGTTTGCCTGTGCCATCCTCGCTTTCAATGAGGCGGGCACAGTGATGGTAGTCCTGACGAGTCTTTCCTTACGCTGTGACATATCAGTAATACTAATAATACTGCTCCTATTAAAGGAGCACCTGGCTCAAGCCTACCACCATGAGCTTAGCCAGACTCGCACGGGCCCGGTGGGATTTGAACCCACGGCTTCTGCGAGCGCTGCTCTCTACAGCTTAGGAGGATCGGCGGTTCGCTCTGCCGCGCTGTCCGTACTTCGCCCTCTTTCGAGGACTGCGCTACGGGCCCAGCACGTGGCCGGAGAGAGGGGCAATATTACCTGTTCGGGGCCGCGTCAGCGAGGTCGAACTCCAGCTCGAGCTCCCTCCGCGAGTTCCTGAACCGGGGCTTTCCGAGCCTGACGGGCCCCACGTCCGACGTCGAGGCCAGGTGCGCCTCCGCGCAACAGTTGACGTTCCAGTCGACGATTCTGACGATCTTCAGGCGGGTGACCCCTTCGGGGACGGGAAACAGGTCGTAGATCTCCTTCCCGAAGTGGTTCTCCGCCTCTTCCCTCTCCATCTCGAACTCCAGGACCTCTGACCCCTCCTGGACCTTGCGGTTCGCCGCCTGCTCGATGCGCGAGACCTCCTCGTCAGTCGGCTTCCTGTCGAACTGCACCGTGAGCCTCCCGTGCCCGTCCGATACGTAGGTGGACGCCGTCCACTTGGCCCCCAGGACATTCTGCACGGCCCCCTTCAGCACGTGGACGGCGGTGTGCGTCCTGACGTCCTGGGTGCTCAAAGCCTGGTCGCTATCCTGTAGAAGTCCCACAGCCGGGTCTCGAGGCCGTACCTCTCCGTGTTCGAGTGCATGTACCAGTAGATCGAGAGGAGGGACGGCCACATCCTCAGCAGGCTGAAGTCCCCGTCGATCTTCGACTTCACGAACCTGTATACCTTTGAGTACATCTTGTAGTGCTCGAGGACGGCCTGCCTGTACCCTTCCGGGTCCCCGAGGTGCTCGACGAAGAGGTTGGCGCACTGCATGCTCGGCACTATCCCCTCGCCCAGCATCGGGTAGACCGTGCCGATGGACTCCCCCACCCCGACGGCCTTCCCCTTGGAGAAGGGCTGGCAGTACTGCGGCGGGATGACCCTCACCGGCCTTCCTATCCTCCTCAGGACCTCGCAGTGGTATTTCTTGACGAACTCGTCCATCTCGCCCCGGTATCGCCCGTGGATGTCCCCGCCCCCCACGTGAGCCATCCCGTCCCCCAGGGGGAAGAACCACCAGTAGCCTGTGAGGTTGGGGTAGGGCCTGATGACGAAGTCGTCGTAGGGGAGCTCGCTGGACTTCACCTGGTACTCGAGCGAAGGCACGACCAGGTCCCCCTCGATCTTGGGGAGCAGCGAGCGGTGGAGCCCGGTCGCGTCCACTACGACGTCGAACCCGTCGAACTCTGATCCCGGGTCTTTGACCTGCGCCCCCCAGTGCACCTTCCTCTCCTTGATCATGTCGTGCGTCAGCCTGTGCTTGTCGTAGGTGACGAGGCCCTTCAGCGGAACCTCGAGCTGCATGTCGCCCAGGTCGACGACCATCTTCTTCCCTGTGTGCAGGACGTAGTCGTCGAATTCGAACCCTGCCATCTTGACGAGCTTTCTGATGAAGGGCTGGCTGGTCCCCCAGGCGCAGACCGTGTACCAGTTCTTCTCGGCCTTCATCTCGAACAGCTCGACCTCGTGCTCGGGAGGGATGCGGTTCGCAAGATACGCTCCTGTCACACCGGCACCGACTACGGCGACCTTCAACGGACTGGCTACCTCGGCGCGACGTCTCACCTGCCCTTTTCTACTTGTCGTTCGTGGCCGCTTGAAACAAGTGGGGAAAGCCTATAAACCCCGTATACCGAGTAACCTCGGTAAACGAAGGCCATGTCGAAGGTGGTGAAGGTCTCGGATGACACGCACGCCAAGCTGACGTCGATGGCGAAGTGGGGGGAGCCTCTCGACCAGGTCATCCAACGTCTGACCACCCAGGCCAAGGGCTTGGAGGATGTCATTGCAGGGAAGAGCTCCATTTGCTTCATAGACGGACAGGAGGGGAGGCTACTCTACCGCGGGTACGACATCGTCGACCTCGCCCAGCACTCGAGCTACGAAGAGACGACCTTCCTGCTCCTCAACGGGCACCTGCCCACAGCCGCGGAGCTCCGCGCTTTCTCGGCTGAGCTCGCCGCGAAGAGGCCCATCCCCGCCGACGTGACGTCGATCATAGCGACGCTCCCCAGGAACTGTGACGCCATGGACGCCCTAAGGGTCGGCGTGGCGGCCCTCGGAGTGTACGACGACCCCATGTACTCGCAGCACGAGAAGGCGATGTCGATCGCTTCGAAGGTCGGCACCATCGTCGCCGCCATCCACAGGCACAAGCACAGCCAGGACCCCATACCCCCGGAGCCGAAGCTGAGCTTCTCGACCGACCTCCTCAGGATGGTCACGGGAGAAGGGCCGTCCACCGCAGACTCCCATCTGATGGACGTCCTGCTGATACTCCACGCCGACCACGAGCTCAACGCCTCCACGTTCACGGCCAGGGTGATCGCGTCGACCCTGTCGGACGTCTATTCGGCGGTCACCGGCGCCGTCGGGGCGCTGAAGGGGCCGCTGCAC
>JASHUK010000097.1 GCA_030040055.1 Nitrososphaerales archaeon
GTGGTGGTCTTCCCTGCCCCGTTGGGGCCCAAGAAGCCGAAGATCTCCCCCTCGGCGACGCGGAACGTGATGTGGTCGACAGCCTTCACCTTCCCCCGGTAGACCTTCGTCAGGCCCTCGGCGGAGATTATGTCGGGCACTTCGGGGGCTGAACAACCGGCTCCTCATAAATACTCGACGCACCTCGAGTAATCACGCGAAGTCTGCCAGCTCTAGTGGCCTCCGCACATGTTGTGCAGGTGCATGAATCTTAAGAACGGGGAGCTCCGCCGCTGAGGTCATGGGGGGCTCCGTGCTCACGCTCGTAGACGTCGCATTGGCGCCGGAGGCGGCGTTCGAGGCCCTCCTCGACGAAATGGGTCTCGCTCTCGGCGACTCCGGGATGGAGTTTGACAGTAGCGCCGCACGGAGGATAACAGACCAGGGCGTCGTGGTGGGAGAGGTCAGAGAGTGGAAGCCCGGTGAGATGGTGTCCTTTGTCTGGCATCCAAAGACCTGGGCGAAAGTCGACTCCGAGCTTGTAATCTCCTTCGTGCCCCACGAAGGGGGGACCAGGGTGTCGGTCGAACAGAAAGGATGGGGGAAGGTGATCGGCGACGAGGGTGGCGAGCTTCTGGGTTGGTTCACGGGGGAGGTCGTGGCGCCGATGCTGTGGGCGTCTGCGCCTACGAGGTTGGGCGACTGGGTGACCGACAGGGGGGCGAGGAGGCCGTCAGGGAGGCGCTCCAGAGACGTCTACAGGAACCCGCTGTACCACTGGCCGAACTTCTACGTCATCCTGGACGTCCTGGCCTTGCGTCCTGACGACCACCTCCTCGAGGTCGGCTGCGGCGGGGGCGCCTTCCTCCACGAGGCGCTCAAGAGCGGCTGCAGGGCCTCAGCGGTCGACCACAGCCCGGACATGGTGAGACTCGCTTCTGAAGCGAACGAGGACTCTGTCTCGGCCGGACGCCTCAGGGTCATGCTCGCGGACGCCACCTCAATCCCGTACCCGAGCGGCTCATGCACCTGTGCGGTCATGACCGGAGTCATCGGCTTCCTCCCTGACCCGTTGCGCGTCTTCGGCGAAGTCTACAGAGTGCTCGCTCCGGGAGGAAGGTTCGTGGTCTACACCGGCGCAAAGACGCTGAAGGGGACGCCCGCTGCCCCGGAGCCGATGGCGAGTCGTATCCGGTTCTACGAAGACGACGAGCTTGTGGCCCTCGCACAGCTCGCGGGTTTCTCTGTCGCCAAAGTGGAACATCCTTCACTGTACGAGGGTGCCAAGAGGGCGGGGGTCCCGGAGCCCGACCTTCCCCTCTTCAAGGGAACCAGCGGCTCCCAATTGCTGGTAGCGACGAAGTCACCAGGACAATGACGGACGCCCGGTGAGGCACGGCAAGGCATCGCCCTATTCTTCCACGTCGTCCAGTGGAATCCCAATAGGGAACTATACACTACTTTCGAGAGCCATATATCGCCTGCAGGGGCCGAAAAACGGTTACGAAACCGACATGAGCGCCTGGATTCCGAAGGTTGTAAGATGAAACGCCGTTCCGACCTGTCCGACCAGATTTTCAAGGTGCTGACGCTGGCGTTCGCCACGGTCGCGGTCGTCCTTACTGCGATCTACTTCACGGTGGTCGTCACCCACTCGACTGACACTCTGATGCAGGGCCTGTCCTTCTTCTTCGGCACGAAGTGGCTCCCCGCGGGGGGCGTCCTGGAAATCTTCCCCATGATCTATGGTAGCATGGTAACGTCGGCGATAGCCCTCGCGATAGGCGTCCCCGTCAGCCTGGGGGTGGCGGTCTTCCTCTCGGAGTTCTGCCCCCACCGCCTGCGTTCCTCGCTCTCCCTCTTCGTCGAGATGCTGGCCGCGATTCCCAGCGTCGTCTATGGGATATGGGGCATCTTCGTCCTGGCTCCAATCATGACCACCACGGTGGACCCATTCCTCGAAAGATATCTCGGGTTTCTTCCCATATTCAGCGGGACTATCTTCGGGTTCAGCATAATGACCGCAGGCGTCATCCTGTCCATAATGATAATCCCCATCGTCGCGTCGATCTCCAGGGATGCGCTGCAGGCGGTCCCGGACTCGCAGCGTGAGGCGGCGTACGCCCTCGGGGCTACCCACTCGGAAGCGATTCGAACATCAGTGGTCACCTACGCTAGGACTGGGGTCATAGCTTCCATCTTTCTTGGATTCGGCAGAGCGTTCGGAGAGACGATGGCGGTGATCATGATAATCGGGAACTCCCCGGTGATCAACCCCTCGCTCTTCCACGCTGGGGCCACACTTGCAAGCGTCATAGCCACCGACTTCCCCGAGGCCCCGGCCGTCGGCCCATTGTACCTCTCGGCCCTGTTCGAGGCCGCGCTGGCGCTTCTGATAGTGTCGTTCCTGGTCAACGTGGTCGCGAGGCTGATGATACGGCGGCTGATACGCAGCATGGGATCGGCGTCGCTGCTATGAACAGACGCAGGATCATCGCGGACAAGCTCTTCGTGGGCTTCACGCTGGTCGCTCTCGCGTTTGCCCTTCTTCCCCTGGCCAGCATCGTGTTCGGCGTGGTGTCGAAAGGCATCTCTTCCATCAATGTGGCGTTCTTCACGGAGCTCCCTCCGAACCCCGCGACAATCCAGGTGCCGAACCCCCCGGGGGGACTAGGGGATGCGGTGCAGGGTACCCTCATTCTGATAGGTCTTTCATGCGTGATTGCACTGCCCATAGCGATTCTCTCAGGAGTCTACATCGCCGAGTACGGGGACAACTACTACGGCTCAGTCGTCCGGTTTCTGGGCGACGTACTCGTGGGAATCCCTTCGATCGTCACCGGCGTCCTGGTCTACGGGCTCATCGTCCTGACCTTCAGGTCGTACTCCGTCGCGGCCGCGTCCATCGCCCTCGGCACGATGATGATTCCCATAGTCTCCAACACGACCTCCGAGGCCCTGAAGGCTGTGCCACGGTCGGTGCGGGAGGCGTCCTTCGCCCTCGGGATAAAGAAGTGGAGGACTACCCTCCTGGTCCTCGCCAACGCGAAGAAGGCAGTCTCAACCGGCTGCCTCCTGGCGATGGCGAGAATAGCCGGCGAGACGGCCCCGCTCCTGCTGGTCATGGGGACGTGGACGTTGTGGTACTCGGGGCTCAACGAGCCTGTGGCCGCCCTCTCATACTACGTCTACTACTTCGCGACCTCGCCCTTCCCCAACTGGATAAGGCTGGCATGGGGGGCCGCGCTGGTCCTGCTGGTCATAGTCCTCGCAATTAATATTGGGGTGAGGCTTGTGACCAAGGGGCAGAGAATCTATGCTTGAGCAGACCAGCATCCCCGAAACAGTCGGAGAGCCGAACTCCGACGAAGGACCGTCGGGGAGCTA
>JASHUK010000098.1 GCA_030040055.1 Nitrososphaerales archaeon
GAGCCCCTCCTCGACGGCGTTCCCGATCTCCCTGAACCTCCGGTCATCCGGGAGGTACTTTCCGCTCCCGGCGCCCGCGTGCACCGCAACGACCGGCCGCAAGACCTGAACCCCGCCCGCGGGGCCGACAAAAGCGTTGATATCACGTCGCCCCCGACGCGGCGGCGGATGCCTGCAGGAGCCGGGGCCGGGGGCGGGGCGGGCCGTTGATCGGCGTCCCCAAGGGGATGCTGAGGCTGGCGGCCCTCAAGCTGCTGTCCGAGTCGTCTATGTCCGGCACCGACCTGGCCAAGCACATCTCCCGCGCCACCGGAGGGGCCTGGAGCCCGGGGCCGGGTTCGGTGTACCTCGTCCTGGGGGAGCTGCTGAAGAAGCAGCTGATCACCGAGCTCCCGAGCAGGGGAGGGAACGAGCGGCGGTACATAGTCTCGGGGAAGGGAAAGGACGAGCTCTCGAGGCTGTCCAAGGAGACGGGGGCGGACGTCAGGAGGCAGGCGGAGCTCCTGGCCGTCTACTCCTCCCTCGCGGGGGAGCCCGAGCTCGAACGGAAGGCGAGGTCCTTCGCGGAGTCGCTCCGCGAGCCCTCGCGAAAAGCTTAGAACCGCAAGGAGGCCCGCGCCGGCAAGTTGGCAGAGAAGCCAGGGACGGTCGAGAGGCTCGGCATCGAGCACGTCCCCGAGGACGCGAGGCACGGCTCCGCCAACAGGACCTTCACGCTCTGGTTCGCCGCCAACCTTACCATCGCGGACTTCGTGATCGGGGGGCTCGCCACGGTCTTCTTCGGGTTCAGCGTCGAGCAGGCTCTCCCCGTTCTCCTGGCCGGGAACGTGGTGGGGGGGCTCCTCCTCGGCCTGGCTGCGGCCATGGGGCCTTCGCTGGGCTTCCCGCAGATGATGTCGTCCAGGTCCTCCTTCGGGCGGAGGGGGAACTATGTCCCGGGGGCCCTCAACTGGATAAGCACCGTCGGATGGTTCTCCATCAACACGATCCTCGCGGTCTTCGCGCTGCAGCTGGTCCTCCCGGGGGCGAACTTCTACGCCGCCGCCGCCGCTTACGTCGCGATACAGGCCGTTATCGCCGTCTACGGGCACGACTTCATCCACCTTTTCGAGAAGGCGATGACGGTGGTCCTCGGGGCGCTCTTCCTTCTCATCTTCGCGCTGACCGTCCCCCACCTCGGTGAGGCGTTCTCCTACCTCCCCGCGTCGTCAGCCGGGGTCATCTCGGTGGGCGGAGTGGGGCTCCTGCTCGTGACGTCGTTCTCCTACCTGATGTCGTGGGCCCCCTACGCCTCCGACTACTCCCGGTACATGGCGCCGTCTACCTCGAAGGGGAGGCTGGTCCTCCTCGCCCTAGTGGGGGGAGCGGTCTCGTCCTTCGCGGTCGAAGGGCTCGGGGCCCTTGTAGGGAGCCTCACCCCGTCGCAGACCGCGTCCAGCCCCTTCGCGGGCCTCTACTCGTTCGCCGGCAGCTACGGAGGGCTGGCGATGCTCACGCTCATCCTGGGGGCGTTCGCCGCGGACGCCCTGAACCTCTACACCAACTCGCTCTCCGCCCTGGTGCTTGACGTCAGGTCGTCAAGGCCGAAGTCGGTCGCCGCAGGGGCAGTCGTGGGGTTCGCCATCGCCGCCGCGGTCGGGGCCAGGTTCGAGGGGTTCTACGAGAACTTCCTGCTCACCTTGGCGTACTGGATAATGCCGTGGCTCGCGATAGTCCTCGTCGACTTCTACCTCCTGAAGAGGACGACCGTCTCCTCGACGGAGGGCGTCCGATCATGGGACTGGCCCATACTGGGGACGTACGCGGCGTCCATCGTCGCGTCTGTCCCCTTCATGAACCTCACCGGGTACGGGGTGGGGTACGAAGGGCCGGCGTCCGCGTACTTCGGGGGGGCCGACTTCAGCTATTTCGTCTCCTTCGCGGTCGCGGCCGTGCTGGCGTATGCCGTCAGACGCGCAACACGCGGAAGATAAGAGACTGAGACTGAAGGCCGAGGGGTGCGCCGCGCGAAGCCAAAGGACCCGCAGGAAGGGGGCCTGGGGAGTCTGTTGCGCAGGAGGCGGAACGTCTACGGCTTCCTCGCCCGGCCGATAGACAGGGGGACGCTGGAGGAAATACTCGACGACTCCGCGCACGTCCCGAGCGCGGGGTTCACGCAGGACTGCGACCTCGTGGTGGTGCGCGATGCGGCCGTGAAGAAGGAGCTGGCCGAGGCGGCCCGTGAGCCCGAGTATCTCAAGCGAGGGCAGGCGAAGAGCCGCTTCATCTCGGGAGCCCCGGTCGTGGTCGTCCCCTGCGGAAACAGGTCCCTCTTCGAGGCGAGGTACGGAGCGCCGGCGGAGAAGAGCGCGCGGCTCCCCTGGTGGCTGATAGACGCCGGGTTCGTCTCGCTCGCGCTCATCCTCTCGGCATTCGAGAAGGGGCTGGCTGCCTCTTTCATCGGGGGGTTCGACGACGACAGGGTGGCGAAGGCGCTGAGCCTCCCACGGGACGGCTCGGTCGTGCCGCTGGCGATCGTCCCGATGGGATACGCCCGGAAGGAGGGTTCCGCCCGGAGACAGAAGGAAAAGAGCATCGTCGCGGCGCGCCGGAGAGACCGCAAGGACGTCGTCCACTGGGACAGATGGTAGTCTTGGCGGTCCAGGACTGAAGGACCCGATGAGGGTGCCACTCCTCGAAGGGCCGAGCCTTCGCCGAGTGCAGACTTTTATCCCGTCGCGGTGGACCGAGGAGTCGTGTCGACCGAGACCAAGTTCAAGGTGAAGGTGTACCCCTCTCCGAAGCCCAAGCGTGTCCCCAAGGTAGTCAGCGAAGAGCTCAAGCACGGGGCCAGCCCGAAGGCCATATCGAGGATGAAGAAGGAGAGCGTGGACTGCCCGGTCGTCAAGAAGGAGGTCGCATTCCTTGTGTGCTTCGCCTGCCCGTCCTTCCTGAGGAGGGTCACGGGCGTGGTAGACTGCGCCGGCGGGCAGGGCCCCCCGGCCGATTGGCTCAAGGGCTGAGAAGACGGAGGGCGTCG